>NZ_BTPT01000043.1:0-48598 GCF_054408565.1 Vallitalea sediminicola | reverse complement strand
TTATCATAAATCAATCATAATGGTAACGCACAAATCTAAAAAAATATTGACTTTTATATTAGACTATGATATCATTTATAAAAATATATAAAACTAATTCGACAGTACGCAAGTCGACCTTTAATTTGGTACAGAGAGACCAGCAAGGGAGGAAATTATGATGCGAGACATCGGTGCGTTCTTTTATTGTATAAAAAAATACAAAAAATGCATAGTGGATAATATGAAGACAGATAATATTATTATGGCGATTCTGTCCTCATTTGTAATTGAAAAAAATAAACTTTGTAATATTAGGGAGTATGCATGGTAATTAATTATTATCATGTGTATTCCCTTTTTCATCTTATAGGAAAGTTCTACTAATCAAGTATATGAAATTGAAATGAAACTTCCTACGGAAGATGAGACGTAGCCACTTTTCTTGTTAATTATACGTAAATTTAGGAGGTTAGAATAAATGAAACTATTAATTAAGAATGGAACAATCATTAATCCAAAAGAAAACTTGGTTAAGAAATTAGACTTGCTTATTGAAGACAATCTAATAGTAAAAATGGAAAGAGATATAATTAGTGAAGCAGATGAAATTATAGATGCAGAAGGGTTATGGGTAACACCTGGACTTATTGATGTTCATGTGCACCTAAGAGAACCAGGATATGAACATAAGGAAACTATAGCAACAGGAAGTAGAAGTGCAGCAGCGGGAGGATTTACAACAATATGTGCCATGCCTAATACGAATCCTGCTATAGATACAAAAGAGCTAGTTGAGATGGTAAAACAAAAAGCAAAAAATGAAGCTATAGTAAATGTTCTACCAATAGGAGCAATAACATTAGGACAAAATGGAGAACAACTAGTGGATATAGAAGCTATGGCAAAGGCAGGTATATGTGCTATAAGTGAAGATGGCAAATCAGTGATGGATGCAAAGATACTGAATGATGCTATGATACAGGCTGAAAAATTAGATGTACCTGTATTATCACATTGTGAAGATGCTAATCTAGCTAAAACAGGAATCATGAATGAAGGTATTGCTAATAAATTAGGTGTACAAGGGATACCACCAGAATCAGAGGACATAATTGTATCAAGGGACATAATTCTTGCAGGAAGAACAGGAGCTAGACTTCATATCTGTCATATTAGTACGAAAGAGAGTATAGACTTTTTACGACAAGCTAAAGATAATGGTATAAACGTATCTGCTGAAGTATGCCCACACCACTATACCTTAACAGAAGATGATGTAACAATAGACAATACAAATACTAAGATGAATCCACCATTAAGAAGTAAAAAAGATGTAGAGGCAATAAAAAAAGCACTAAAAGAAGGAGTAATAGAAATAATCGCTACTGACCATGCTCCTCATCACATTGATGAAAAAAATTGTGGATATGATAAAGCTCCAAATGGAATAGTTGGTCTAGAAACTGCTGTAGCATTAGGAATAACAGAACTAGTAGAAACAAAAATATTATCGCCGCTGGAACTGATAAGGAAAATGAGTTATAACCCAGCTAAGATGCTAGGAATTGATAAAGGAACAATTGGGATTGGAAAAATTGCTGATATAACGATTATTAATCCAACAGAAGAATATGATATAGATGTAAACAGATTTCATTCAAAAAGCAAAAATAGCCCTTTCCATGAAAAACATGTAAAAGGAAAGGTTAAATATACAATTGTAAATGGAGAGATAGTTTTCAAATAAAGATTTATAAGGAGGAAGATAAAAAATGGTAGATCAATTAATAAGAAAGATTAAAGAGATGGATAATGCAACGGTTGTAGGATTAGATCCTAGGTTGAATTTTGTACCAGAATATATAAAAGAAAATTCATACGAGAAATATGGGAAGACTCTTCAGGGAGCTGCTGATGCATTTTATAATTTTAACAAAGAAATAATAGATAATGTATATGATTTAATACCTGCTGTGAAACCTCAAGTTGCTATGTACGAACAATATGGTATTCATGGTCTTAAGGCTTATATAGATACAATAGATTATGCCAAAGAAAAAGGGCTTATAGTAATAGGAGATATAAAAAGAAGCGATATAGCTTCAACAGCTTTAGCATACTCTAACGGACATATTGGTAGAGTAGAAGTTGAGGAAGAAGCATTTGAAGTGTATAGAGAGGATTTCATAACTCTAAATCCTTATCTAGGATATGATTCCATAGAACCTTATATAGGAAATTGTAATGAGTATGATAAAGGGTTGTTTGTGCTCGTAAAGACATCTAATCCAAATAGTGGAGAGATACAGGACCTTGTTGTAGAAGGTGAAAAGATATATGAGAGAGTAGGAAAGCTTGTAGCTAATTGGGGAGAGAAATCAATGGGTGAGCTTGGTTATAGCAGGGTAGGAGCAGTTGTAGGAGCAACTTATCCTAAGCAAAGTACTGAGCTTAGAAGAATTATGCCTAAGACTTTCTTCTTGGTACCTGGTTATGGTGCACAGGGGGCTACGGCGGAAGATCTTGCTGGATGCTTTAATAAAGATGGACTAGGAGCAATAGTTAATTCGTCTAGAGGAATTATTGCAGCTTATACTAAGGAAGTTTATAAGAAGAAATTTAAGGTTGAGGAATTTGGTAAGGCGGCTAGAGAGGCTGTAATTA
This sequence comes from Vallitalea sediminicola, assembly GCF_054408565.1. Classification (NCBI taxonomy): domain Bacteria; kingdom Bacillati; phylum Bacillota; class Clostridia; order Lachnospirales; family Vallitaleaceae; genus Vallitalea; species Vallitalea sediminicola. The sequence continues at coordinate 45,952 of NZ_BTPT01000043.1, read as the reverse complement.
GTATGAGAGATGATTTGAATAGGGTGAGATAATCCTTAGATAAATATTGATGATGATTAATTAGATGACTTAGAAGGAGTTTACTATATGAGAGCTAGATTGATTCTTGAGAATGGAACTGTATTTCATGGGAGAGCTTTTGGATATCTTAAGGAAACAGTAGGAGAGGTTGTTTTTAATACAGGAATGACAGGGTATCAAGAAGTGTTGACTGATCCATCATATTATGGACAGATTGTAACTATGACGTATCCTTTGGTTGGAAATTACGGTGTGAATTTGGATGATATGCAGTCTAAGGGAGCCAAGGTCAGAGGCTTTATCGTTAGGGAAAAATGCGATAATCCTAGTAACTGGAGATGTGAGTTCGAATTAGATACGTATTTGAAAGAAAATAGAATATTAGGATTAGAAGATATAGATACTAGAGCGTTAACTAAGATAATTAGAAACTACGGAACAATGAAAGGCATTATTACCTTAAGGGATTTAACTGATAGTCAGATAAAATTGCAACTAGATGGATTTAATAATAGAAATGCAGTAAAAGAAGTTACTACTAAGGAGATACAAGTTGAAGATGGCGAAGGATTACATATTGCCATAATGGATTTTGGTATTAAGCAGAATATCATTGATTCATTCAAGAGCAGAGGTTGTAAGGTAACTATTTTTCCAGCTAATGCGAAAGCAGAAGAAGTATTGGCTGTAGAGCCTGATGGAGTGTTTTTATCTAATGGACCTGGTGATCCAAAGGATATACAGGAGTCTATTGAAGAGATTAAGAAACTGGTTGGGAAAAGACCTATTACTGGTATTTGTTTGGGCCATCAACTATTAGCCTTAGCTCTTGGTGGTAATACTGAGAAGTTGAAATTCGGTCATAGAGGTGCTAATCACCCAGTAAAGGATATGAATACTGGCAGGATTATGATAACATCTCAAAATCATGGTTATGTGGTTACTGAAGAAGGATTACCAAAAGATGTTAGTGTAACTCACATTAATATGAATGACAATACTATTGAAGGTATGAAACATAATAAGTACAAGATATATAGTATACAGTTTCATCCAGAAGCTTGCCCAGGACCATATGATACAGACGGGATATTTGATGAATTTATAGACATAATGAATGAACAAGGAGGTAAACTTAATGCCTAAAGATATGAGTATAAAAAAAGTATTGGTAATAGGTTCAGGACCTATAGTTATTGGACAGGCGGCAGAGTTTGATTATTCAGGGACACAAGCTTGTCAAGCACTTAGAGAAGAAGGAATCGAAACTATATTAGTAAATAGTAATCCAGCTACAATTATGACAGATAAAGAAGTGGCTGATAAGGTATATATAGAGCCTTTAACCTTAGAATATCTAGAAAAAGTTATCAAGATTGAGAAACCGGATAGTCTAATAGCAGGAATGGGTGGACAAACAGGACTTAATATTGCAGTAGAACTTTATGATAGTGGAATATTAGATAAATATAACGTTCGTGTAATAGGAACATCCATTGCTGCAATAAAAGAAGGAGAAGACAGGGAAGATTTTAAGAAATTGATGGAGAGAATTGAACAGCCTGTTATAGAGAGTAAGATTGTAACCAGTATGGAAGAAGGTGTAGATTTTGCCGCTAAGATTGATTACCCTGTTGTAGTAAGACCAGCTTATACACTTGGTGGAAGTGGTGGCGGAATAGCCGAAGATAGAGAAGAATTAAAACAAATACTAGCAAAAGGTCTTCAATTAAGTAGAGTTGGTCAGGTTCTTTTAGAAAAATCAATAAAAGGGTGGAAAGAGATAGAGTACGAAGTTATGAGAGACTCTTTTGGTAACTGTATAACTGTATGTAATATGGAAAATATTGACCCGGTTGGAGTACATACAGGAGATAGTATAGTTGTAGCACCATCACAGACTTTGTCAGATGTAGAATATCAAATGTTAAGAAAAGCATCTATAGATATCATTAATGCTATAGGGATTGAAGGAGGATGTAACGTACAATTAGCACTTCATCCAGATAGTTTTGAATATGCAGTAATTGAGATTAATCCAAGAGTTAGCCGTTCTTCAGCCCTAGCATCAAAAGCGACAGGTTATCCAATAGCCAAAGTAAGTACTAAGATAGCATTAGGTTATGGACTAGATGAAATAAGCAATGCGGTAACTAAGAAGACGAAAGCTTGTTTTGAACCAACATTAGACTACTGTGTAATAAAAATACCTAAATGGCCTTTTGACAAATTCAGAAGAGCTAAAAAAACTCTAGGTACCAAGATGATGGCAACGGGAGAAGTAATGGCTATAGGAAATAACTTTGAATCAGCTTTACTGAAAGCGATCCGTTCACTTGAGATAGGAGAATATTCACTATATCATAAAAAAGCTGCTACAAGAAGCTTGGACGAATTAAAGAGAAGAGTTCAGATACCTGATGATGAAAGATTATTTGACTTAGCTGAACTTCTAAGAAGAAATTACAGAATTGATAAAGTATGTAGAATAACAGGAATAGATGAATTCTTTGTAAATAAGATAAAAGGAATTGTTAATGAAGAAGAAAAACTTAGAACTAAGACGATAGATGGTGTAGATAGAGAATGGATGTTGTATCTTAAGAAAAAAGGATTCTCAGATAAGGCTATTGCGGATTTTGTTAAATGTAAACCTGTGGAAGTCTACAACCTTAGAAAAGCGTACCATATAAAAGCAGTTTTTAAGATGGTGGATACATGTGGTGGAGAATTTGAAGCTCTATCGCCATATTATTACTCAACATATGACGAGTATGATGAGGTAGAAGTATCTAATAACAAAAAAGTGATGGTTATAGGCTCAGGACCTATCAGAATAGGGCAGGGAATAGAATTCGATTATTGTAGTGTACACAGTATAATAGCACTGAAAAAAGCTGGAATCGAAACGATAATAGCTAATAATAATCCTGAAACAGTAAGTACAGATTTTGATATAGCAGATAAGCTATACTTTGAACCGTTAACAGAAGAAGATGTACTCAATATAATTGAAAAAGAAAATCCTGACGGTGTCATACTTCAATTCGGTGGACAAACAGCAATTAAACTTGCAGGATTTCTTGATGAGATGAATATCAATGTATTAGGAACGAAACCTAAGCAGATTGACGAAGCAGAAGATAGAGAAAAATTCGATGAATTAATGGAGTCACTTGGAATAGAACGACCTAAAGGTAAAGCGGTATGGACTTTAAAAGAAGGATTAGAAGAAGCAGAGGAATTGGGATATCCAGTACTTGTTAGACCATCCTATGTATTAGGTGGACAAGGGATGGAAATTACTTATGATAAAGTAGAATTAGAGAGATACCTAGTTCAAGGATTTGAGAGAGATAAGAAAAACCCAGTGCTAATTGATAGATACTTAATCGGAAGAGAGATCGAAGTAGATGCAATATGTGATGAAGAAGATATCTTGATTCCAGGAATAATGGAACATCTTGAGAGAGCAGGTGTCCATTCAGGAGATAGTATATCAATATATCCATCTAAGAATATTAGACAGGAAATAAAAGATAAGATTCTTCATCATACTAGACTAATTGCTAAAGCATTGAAAGTTATTGGGATGATTAATATTCAATACATTGAATACAAAAACGAATTGTACATCATAGAAGTAAATCCTAGGTCTTCTAGAACAGTTCCTTATATAAGTAAGGTAACAGGAGTTCCAATGATTGACCTAGCTACAAAAGTGATGTTAGGAAGTAAACTTAGTGAGTTAGGATTTGGTATAGGATTGTATAGAGAAGCTGATACCATAGCAATAAAAGTACCAGTATTCTCAACACAGAAGCTACCGGATGTAGAAGTCAGTTTAGGACCAGAAATGAGATCTACTGGTGAAGTTCTAGGAGTTGGAAAAACATTTGAAGAAGCATTATACAAAGGATTCATAGCTTCAGGTATGAATATGCCAAAAGCAGGTGGAACAATTCTAGCTACCATAAAACCTTATGACCAAGATGAATTCATACCTATAGCAAAAGGATTTTCTGATAAGGGTTATAGATTCCTTGCAACAGAAGGTACTGCTAGAATTCTTAAAGAGCATAATATAGATGTGAGTATTGTGAAAAAAATTAGTGAAGGTGTACCAAATATTCTAGACTTAATAAGAAGTGGTATGTTAGACTTAGTAATAAATACACCTACAAAAGCAAATGATTCTACAAGGGACGGATTTAGGATAAGAAGGGCTGCGATAGAAGCTTCTGTTCCAGTATTAACTTCTCTTGATACAGCTAGAGGGTTATTAGATATCTTGTGTACGGATATGAAACATGAAGATACGGATGTGTATAATTTAGGGGTCAGGGTGGAGAGTTAGAATCACTTGCCTTACTCTGAGAAGCGATCGGTCTGCGTGATTCTAACACTTCACCCTTCGGTCGCTAAAGACAATAAAGGTAGCTTATTTAAGTAAGTTGTCTATAAAAATTAAAAAGATTTGGGAAGGGAGATATTATGTGTCAAGATAATTATAGAGATAAACAAGAGGCAGAGATAATATCTAATGAAGAAATAGCTGATAATGTATATAGGATGGTAATTAAGCAGGAAGAGATTGCTGTAGAAGCTAAGGCGGGGCAATTTATTAATGTTTATTGTAAAGCAGAAAGCAGGATATTGCCTAGACCTATAAGTATATGTGAAGTGGATAGAGATAAAGGCTCAGTTACTATTGTTTATATGATTGTTGGGATGGGGACTAAGGAATTTTCTGACCTTAGTTCAGGGGATAGAATTGAAGTGTTAGGTCCATTAGGCAATGGGTTTAAAATAGAAGATTGTGAAGAAAGTATTATTGTTGGTGGTGGGGTTGGTGCACCACCTCTTCTTGAACTGGTAAAGAATTTGCCCGGTAAGAAAAAAGTTTTTCTTGGATTCAGAAGCGGTTCATTCTTGATAAAAGAATTTGAAAAATATGCAAAAGTCTATGTTGCAACTGATGATGGTTCGGTTGGAGACAAAGGAAATGTAGTTCAATTAATGAATAAAGTAGGAGTAAGTGGGAGTGTGATATACTCTTGTGGACCCAAGCCTATGTTATCTGCTGTAAAAGATATGGCAGAAAAATTGAAAATAGAAGCACAACTTTCATTAGAAGAAAGAATGGGTTGCGGGATTGGAGCTTGCGTAGGATGTATATGTAAAATCAAAGCAGATAATGAACTTGGATATGTTCATAAAAAAGTATGTAAAGATGGACCTGTTTTTAATGCTAAGGAGGTAATATTTTAATGAATACTTCAGTAAATATAGCAGGGATTGATTTTAAGAATCCAGTAATGACTGCTTCTGGAACCTTTGGGTCTGGAAAAGAGTACTCAGAGTTCGTGGATCTTAATAGACTGGGAGGTGTAGTTGTTAAAGGTGTTGCATCAACTGAATGGTTAGGTAATGAGACTCCAAGAATTGCCGAGACATATGGTGGGATGCTTAATGCGGTTGGACTACAAAATCCTGGTGTAGATGTTTTTATAGAACAGGATATTCCTTTCCTTAGAAAATACAATACTAATATTGTTGTTAATATAGCTGGAAAAACAGTAGATGAGTATGTAGAAGTAGCTGAAAAACTACAAGATGCAGATATAGATATGATAGAACTTAATATATCCTGTCCTAATGTAAAAGAAGGTGGTGTAGCATTTGGTACAGACCCGAAGATGGCTGAGTATGTCACATCACAAGTTAAAAAGTATGCTAAACAGCCATTAATAGTTAAACTAAGTCCTAATGTGACAGATATCACAGAAATTGCTAGAGCTGTAGAAGCTGGTGGAGCTGATGCAATATCAATGATTAATACATTACTTGGTATGAAGATTGATATCTATAAGAAGAAACCTGTTCTTGCTAATAGGGTTGGAGGATTTTCTGGACCGGCAATAAAACCTGTAGCGGTTAGAATGGTTAATCAGGTATATAATAGTATTAACTTGCCTATCATAGGTCTTGGAGGGATATGTACTGGTGAAGATGCTATAGAATTTATTCTAGCGGGAGCAACGGGGATAGCTGTAGGAACTGCTAATTTTATGAATCCAAGGGCTACGGTTGATGTTATTGAAGGAATTGAGAGATATATGGATAGTATGGGAGTTAAGGATATCAGGGAGTTAATTGGTAGTGTTAGGTAACGGTCGGGGAGTAAAGGGGTATGTTACGCCGGCAGGTTATACGTCCTGTATAAATTGCCGGGCTCGCCGTCCATGGCTCGCTACTCCACATACCCCTTTACTCCCCTCGGTCGTTATTGATTAAGCTTAGTAGCGACTGTTATGGATAATTATAAGTTAATTAAAAAATACAGAAATATTTTTAGGAGGAATTTATAGTATGGAACAATATAAAAAAGAGTTTATTGAGTTTATGGTAGAGTGTGGAGTATTGACATTTGGTGATTTTACTACTAAGAGTGGGAGGAAGACTCCTTTTTTTGTGAATACAGGTAATTATAGAACTGGTAGTCAATTAAGCAGACTTAGTGAATTTTATGCTAAAGCTATAATGGATAATTTTGATGAAGATTTTAATGTGTTGTTTGGACCAGCTTACAAGGGGATTCCTTTAAGTGTGACTACAGCAGTAGCACTTAGCAATAATTATGAGAAAGAAGTTTCTTATTGTTCTAATAGAAAAGAAATAAAGGATCATGGTGATAAAGGTATATTGCTTGGAAGTAAGTTACAAGATGGTGACAAGGTCATTATTATTGAAGATGTTACTACTGCTGGAACATCTATTTATGAGACTATGCCAATAATCAAAGCTAATGGTGATGTGGATGTAAAAGGATTGATTATATCAGTTGATAGAATGGAAAAAGGGCAGGGAGATGAAAGTGCTCTTAATGAATTAGCTAAAAAGTTTGATATGAGAACTTGTGCTATAGTAACGATGGATGAGGTTGTAGAACATTTATACAATAAAGAGATTAAAGGTAAAATATTGATTGATGATAAGATGAAAAGTATGATAGATTCTTATTATAGTATTTATAGAGGAAACTAAATAAATTATCTAGGGGCTGTCTAACCATAAATTTTATCAAAGGTATCTTAGTAAGATTGGAAAATAGCCCCTTAAATTCATAAAATCGACTTATATTATATAGGGTGTAATGTTGATAGAACATTTACTAGCAGAATCAATTACTTTATTCATATAGATAGTATTTCTACGATTTTTATAATGATAATATGTCATAACAAAAAATTCTGTACTCTTTTCTACTTGTCTGCATTTAGATAATATTTGAGCTTTATTATAGTATAAAATACCTATCAGTGATGGATTCTGATGAATTTGATTTAGAGATATAGCTTTATTGATTGTATTAAGAGCATTTACATATTTATCTATAGATAAATAATTACTGGCTAAGTTATTGTATATTTTAACTTTAATACGGTCAGGAAAATTTATATAATTACATTCTATTAAAAATTCTAAAATTCTAATACTATAATTATTAGCATTCATATAATTCAAAAGGATGGATAGACTATTATAAATAGAAATTTCTTGTATATTTAATTCAGGTTTATATATAAAAATAAATAAGTCATCATACTTTTCAACTGATAATGATTGTTTAATGAGATTGATAGCTTTAAAAAAATTATGATTCAATTCCATTTCACATATGGCTTTATGCCACAATATATATTGTTTATTATGCTGATTTTGATAATCTTCATGGTGTTCTAGAGTATTTATTAAATTATATAGGTCATTATAATTACAAGAGCTTTTTAACATTTCTATTTGTCTTTTGGTTTCAGTAGTAAAATATGTTTCATCGCAATTACAATATTTTAGTAAATCAATAATTGAATTTCCTAGAATATTAGATATTTTGACTAGCATAGTAGATGAAGGTGCTACATTACCTGTCTCTATTAAGCTTATATATTTTCTGCTACACATTGCCAACTCTGCAAGTTGTTGCTGAGAAATATTCTGGGCACATCTTATTTTTCTAAATTCTTCTCCAAATTTGTACAAATTCATAAATCCAACTCCTGTATTGAGAAATATTATACTCTTCAAAAAAAATAATGCAAATGCTATAATGTAAATATTAAAAAGACAATTTATAATTATATTATATATTAACGAAAAAATTAGTACAAGGTCTACTTGAAATAAAACAATAAATTACATATATTATTTAAAACAGAAAAGTGAAATTGATTAGTAAGCTTTATAGTTTAAACATTTGTTAAGGATTGATAAGGCTTAGCTAATAAATATTTATTAGGAAAGGTGGGAGAGTAATGAGTGAAAAAGATTTAAACCTTCAAGAACAAGAAAATGACGAAAAAGACTTAAATGAAGAACTAGAAATTGATAAAGGTAATGCGGAAGAAGAAAGTTGTGTTCATGTTCATCTTACTTAGATTTATGGATTTATCAAAAATGAGACGAAAGGGGTAAGACATGAGCGAAAAAGATTTAAACCTTCAAGAACAAGAAAATGATGAAAAAGATTTAAATGAAGAGATGGAAATTGATAAAGGTAATGCAGAGGAAGAAACTTGTATTCATGTTCATATTTAATTATATGAGCTAATAATACATAAAGTATTATTCAATTATTGCTTGAATGTACTTTTATTAATAAAGGGATTAAACAACAATAAGATGTTTATCCCTTTATTAAGTTCTTATATTAAAAGGGGGTGAAAAAGGTTGAAAGTACCTAATTATATTATAAGAGTTAAAAATGAGGGTGAGAGAAGAGGAGAAATTTTTTATAATACTTTGACTGGAGCTAAAATGTTTGTTAATCAGAATCAATTAAGTAAAATAAAAAATGAAAAATATATATCCCAATTAGAGTTTTTGAAATTAAAAGGATTTATTGTTGAAGATAATTGTGATGAAGATAAAATAAAGTATAAAGCACTTACGAAATCAAACCCTACTTATAATTTAACCCTCATCACAACATATGACTGTAATATGATGTGCCCTTACTGTTTTGAAGAAAATAATGATAATGTTCATACCTATATGGATATTACAACAGCTAAGAAAATTGTTGAGCGTATAGAAACTAAGATAGTTAATGATAAAGTAGAAAAATTGAATATTGTTTTTACTGGCGGAGAGCCTTTTATGAATTTTGAAATTATTGAATATTTTTTAATGTTATTAAAAAAATTATTAGTTGAATATAATAAAATTATATATAATATTTCAATAATTACTAATGGTACATTGTTGAACGATTATATTATCAATACAATAAAAGAATATAATTTAAGAGGTATACAAGTAACAATAGATGGTGTGAAAAGTAGACATGATAGGTTGAGACCTACAAAAGATGGTACAAGTTCTTTCGACAAGATAATCAATAATATAGAGAGATATGCTAAGGATATTCCAATTGCGATACGAACAAATTATCATTATGGTGAAGAGTATACGTTGCTTGAATGGATTGATTATTTAGAAAATAACTTTGGCGATTATAAGAATAATATATCATTAAAATTTAGAAATATCATGGATACAAACAATTATTCATACATACGAAATAGAGACTCAAGTATGTCAATCGGGAAAGTAATTCAATATGGATTTAATAAAGGGTTTAATATTTTAGAAGGTTCAATCTGCGATAAGTGCAGAATACATTCTAATAATAGTGAGTACATTGATTATTTAGGTGAGATTTATAGATGTTTTATGTTTGTGGGAAATAAAAGTTTTGTTATAGGAAATATTAATGAGCCAGAATATAACGAAAAAAAGGTATTGTTTGATAATCTAAAAGTGTGGAAAGATTGTATTAAATGCCCTTTAGTAGCTATTTGTGCAGGGGGATGTAGATATGAAGCGTTTGTCTCTAAAGGAGATATTAATAAAAAAGTCTGTGATTATCAGAATAGGTTAACTGGTCTACAAGATTTTTTGAAATCAAAATATAAGATTAGCTAATTAATCATTTAATTAAGGGGTAGTAAATATGATAGATAAAAATATATTAATTAATGAGTTTAATTTTGAAAATGATATTATTTATTTGAATTGTGGTTCCTTGGGTAAGATGCCTAAGTCAAGTGCTAATCTATTAAATCAATATCTGCTAGATGAAATAAGATGTCCTACTAATAGTAGCAATACTGAAAGATTAAGAGATACATATTATGAGCTTAAAAATAAAATGAGCAATATACTGGGAGTTAATGACGGTAATTTAGCTTATATTCAAAGTACCAATATTGGCATAGGTACATTATTAACAGCATTTACTTGGAATAAGGGGGATAAAATATTAATTGGTAATAACGAATATTCTGATGGAGTATTGCCATTTTATGCATTAAAGCTAAAATTTGGTGTAGAAATCATTGAGTTGGATTCACAAAATCTTATTGAAGAAATCAATAAAAATATAGATGATAAAGTGAAACTGATTTTTTTTAGTCATATAGAATATAATACAGGTGTAATACATGATTTGAAGAAAATTAGAGAAGCAATAAATATAGGAAAAGATACTAAACTACTTGTTGATGGTGCTCAAGCTATAGGTCAAGTTAATGTTCAATTGGATTCAGTAGATTTTTATGTGTTTCCTTTTCATAAATGGATGTTAGGACCTATGGGGACAGGTATGATTTATATTAAAAGTACAAAGGATCTAAAACCTATAATATTAAGTACATTAGGTATAGATTATACTAGTGAAAATAAAAGAGCATTAAGGAAAGATGCTAGATTAGTTGAAAATTCATCATTTAATTTTTGGCTGTTTGCGACTATTTTAAATAATATTAGATTATTAAATAAAATTGGTTTTGAAAACATTTATGAACATATTGAAACATTAGCATCTTATTTTATTTCAGAGCTTCAATCAAAGAATTTGATGTTTATTGATAATTGTTATTATAAGCATGGAATGGCTTTCATTGAATTAAATAGGACACAAAATAATAATAAGCTAATTGAAGAACTTGAGAATAATAATATTTATGCTAGAACAATACCAGATAGCAATAAGTTAAGATTTTGTTTTCATATTTACAATACAAAAAAACAAATAGATGTACTAGTTAATAATTTAATTAATTTTAGGAGGAATAATAAATGACACAAAAATTAAACAAAAATGGATTTACCTATTTAGTATTGGCTCAAACAACATCTGATTTAGGAAATTGGTTTTATACTGCTGCCTTAAGTGCTATGGTTTTCATTATTACTCAATCATCTTTAGCATTGTCTTTTACAATTATATTTAGTTTATTGCCATCTGCAATTTTCTCTTTTGTTGGGGGAGGATTAAGTGATCGATTTAATGCAAAAAAAACTTTGATTCTAATGGATGCAATAAGGGCAGTTAGTATATTGTTTGTTTTGTTTTTCAATTCGCCTAGTACACTTTATGTTGTTTATATAGTTGCATTTATTAACTCGATATGTGGAGCTCTTCATACAATATCTAAAAATGTCATAATTCAAAGATTATATAAAGGTGAAAAGCTTAGAAAAATTATTTCAAAATTAAGGATGTATTATGAACTTACTGTTATTTTTGGTTCTATGTTCGGGGGCATGATATTAGCTTTTTTAGGATTTTATATAGTAGTAATAATTAATTCAGCTTCATTTATAATAGCTCTTTTCTTTGTTTTACTAATTAAATTTGAAACCAGTAAAGAAGGTACAACAGTAGAAGAAGAAGATATAAGCTTTATTCAAATGCAAAAACAAGGTTTTAGATATATATTTTCTAATAGAATACTTAAAGAGATTGCGGTCTATAAAGTATTTTATACTATTGCTGGAGGAATATTGAATGTATTACCTGCAATAATTGCTTTAGATAGATTTGATTTTGGTGAAAATGGTGTTGGTTTTATATTTGCAAGTATTGGTGTTGGTTCTATCGTAGGGGCATGGTTAACGGGTAGGATAAAGGCAAAAGAATATTGTAATAAATATATGGTTTATGGTGCCATCATTTTTACTGTCGGATTTGCTATTCTTATGTTAGCGCCTAATTTTTATATAGCTCTTGTTGCTATTGGCATCGTTGGTGGGGTTAGTATTTTCTTGCAGACTTACATTGAGGGTAGTTATATGGTTATTACTGACGAAAAATACGTTGGTAGAGTAAGTGGTACATTCTTGTTCATAACTTATGGTGGTATAACTATTTCTTTAAGTGTGTTAGGTGCAATATTAGGTAAACATTTTAGATTAACTTTGCTTATCTGTATAGCTATAATTCTTATACCTAATATAATATATGCTCTTGGGAAAGTATTTAATAAGAGGAGCAAAGGGGAGGTCATTCTGAAAAATGAACTTTAGAAATTTTTCTAATCTAATAGCATATCATTCTCTTGATGTACAAAAGAATGACCATGTGCTAATTATGGGTACTACAGAGATTAAACCATTATTATTAGAACTTATACCCATACTATTAAATCAAGGAGTCTTTGTTGATGTAGATTTGAAAGATAATATGATAGATGAGATAGTATATCATCATGGATCATTGAAACAAATAAATAAATTCTTCAATTATAAAATACATAGATTAAAAGAATTTGATAAGATATTGAACTTTATGTCTGAAACCAATCTTTATTTTAGAAATATGAATAGTGATAAAATGAATAGCTTCTATAAAGGGGTCAGTGAATATCTTAGAGAATACAATGCGCTAATAGAAGCAAATAAATTATTTGTATCTACAATGTTATATCCAACAAATGCATATGCTCAGAAGTGTTGTTTATCAACAATTCAATTTCAGGATTTATTTTCGAAAGTAAATCAATTAGATAATGATAATATTATTGAATATCACAAGAATATGGAAAAATGTAATGATGAAATTATTTCTGAAGTAGATTTAATAAAGAATATAAGCATTGTTGGTGAAAATACTGATTTAAGTTTTAGTGTAGAGGGGAGAAAATGGATAAACGGATGCGGTAAAATAAATTTGCCTGATGGAGAAGTTTTTACCACCCCAATAAAAGAATCCGTGAATGGTAAAATAGTATTCACATATCCAATTATTTATAATGGTATAGAAATAAGTGATATAGAATTAGAGTTCTTAGAGGGAAAAGTAATAAATTATAGTACATCTAATAATGATGCTTTTCATAATTTATTAACAATTGATGAAGGAGCATGTTATATAGGAGAAATAGGAATTGGAACTAATTATTCTCATCATGATTTTATAGGAAATATTATATTTGATGAGAAAATTGGTGGAACAGTACATCTTGCTCTTGGGGCAAGTTACCCAGAGTGTGGAGAAGTAAATGCATCCAGTATTCATATTGATATGATTTATGACACAATAGATCAAGGGGAAGTTTTTATTGACAATAAACTCTTCATAAAGAATCGTAAAATTTATAATAAATGTGGTGAGAAATTTTATGAATTATAATATAACAATTTTAGAAAATGGTTTAAAAATAATTAGACATGATATTCCTTATATGAAAACTATTACTTCATCACTATGGATTAATCAAGGATCACAAAATGAAACTAAAGATAATAATGGTATTAGCCATTTATTAGAACATTTACTTTTTGATTTGACTAGAAATGATGAAACTGAAGCTACCATGAATGAATTAAACAATTGTGGTGCAAAATATAATGCTGCTACTACTAAAGAATTTATGTATTTCTCTGTAACAACTATGAATTCAATTGAAAAATTTAAATTAGGCTTAAATACATTATCTCAAATGGTAAGACAACCATTTTCAAAAGAGAGTTTCAATAAAGAAAAAAAAATAGTATTAAATGAAATAAAAACTCATCTAAATCATAAAAACAGAGTTATCAATAATTGCTTTTATGCTCTTTGGGATGAGCACTCCATTGGATTATCAGTGTTAGGAAAAGAGGAAAATATAAATAAATTCACTTTTGAAGAAATGGAAAAATTAAAAGAAGATAAAGTGAATCCAGGAAATGCTTTTCTAGTTATTCTAGGCAACCTTAACCTTAATACTAATATTATAGAAATCATTAATGAATATTTTAGTGATTGGAAAGATTACAATATTGACTGTTTATTCAAAGATGAAATAATAGTAAAAAATGGACCAAGAATTATTACAAAAGATGGAGATAATCAAAATGCAGCGTTTACATTAGCTTTTAATGGAGTAAAATTCAATAATTCTTATGCAAGAGTTCTTGAACTTTCTAGTGTATTGTTAACTAGCGGTGTATGTTCAAGGTTGTACCAAAAATTGAGAACTGAAAAAAAATTATTATATTCTATACAAAGCTCTAATTATTCATTTAACTATGCTGGAGCATTTACTGTATGTATGTTGTTCAATAGTGGAAATTTTGAAGAAATAATTAGAGAAACACTAAAAGAATTAAATAGATTAAAGGTAGAATTAATATCAGAGAAGGAATTAAATCAATGTAAGTCCAAATTCATAACAAAATTAAGCGTGCAGCTTGAAAATCCCAATTCACTACTATTATTTATTAGCCGCTATTTTACATTAGGTAAAATCTATTCATATTATGAACATATTAGGCAAATTCAAAGCATTAAGCCCAAAGATATATATACAATCTTCAATGAAATATTTATTTTAGATAATGTAGCTTTTTCTTCAATAGGTGATATCAACCAACAATTATTAATTCAGTTATTAGAAAATGATTTATAGGTTTTAATATGAAATGGAATAAGGAGGTTTTAAAATGAATCTAAGTAGTGATGAATTAATTATTCTAACAAGTCTAGAAGATAATAATCTACGATTATCTGATTTATCAAAAGTTGTTAATATGTCAAAAATAAAGATTTCTAGTTTACTGATCGGATTAATGGAAAAAGGTTATCTGGCTCAAAAAACTGTAAAAATAACAGAGAATTATATGGATAATTATTATTATATTAATCCGTCATGTAAAGCTAAACTTGATGATGAACTAGATTTTGAAGAAGATGAAAAAATTAGTTATATCAAGCACGAAATACAAAAAATTAGTCAACTGATAATCCAAAATAAAAATGATATAAATATGATTCGTATAAGTACAGTTAAATTAAACAAAAATGAGATTGATGAATTGATAGAGAAGCTTAAGGATATTACACATTTCTTACAAAAAAGTGAGCATTCACAAGAAGAAGATGATGAAAAATACAGTTTGATAGTGTTATTAGCTAAACGAGATGATTTAAGTAAGGAAAGTGAAAGCATATGAAAAAAGCACGAATTTTATTAGTGAATTCTATTAATACCAATGGAAATTTAACCATTTCTCTAGGAAGTATTTATTTAGCGTCAATTCTAAAGAAAAATGATTTGAATGTAGAAATTATTGATTTTAATTATTTGATGAATCAAGGAATAATTAAAAAAAATAAAGATCCTATGATGAACTATCAATCATTAAGTAACTATTTGATAGATGAAAACCCCGATATAATTGGTTTTTATACCATGTGTAATTCTTATCATAATGTAATTCAAATTAGTAAATTAGTAAAGCAAACAGATAGTAATATTAAAATAATGTTAGGTGGACCACAGGCATCAATGTGTGCTGAAGAATCAATGAAATTCTTTGGTTTTTTTGATTTAATTTCTATTGGAGAAGGAGAAATGACAATTACAAATATTGTTAAGGGTCTACTTGGTGAGTATGATCTAAATATTATACCTAATATTTATTTTAGGAAAGATAATGAAGTGATTAAGACTAAAAGTAGAGAAGATTTAATTGATGTAGATCAATTACCATTCTATGATGATACTTTAATGACTTTTATTAATGATATAGAAGAGATGCCTATTGAAGTTGGAAGAGGTTGTCCGTTTAGTTGTACTTACTGTTCTACAAAAACATTTTGGAAACGAAGATTCAGATTGAAAAGTACAAAAAGATTAATTGAAGAAATAAAATATTTCTATTATAAATATAATAAAAGAAATTTTAATTTCATACACGATTTATTTACAGCAAATAAGAAATTAGTAATGGAATTCTGCAGGGAAGTCATTAAAGAAGATATAGAAATTAAATGGTGTTGTAGTTCAAGATTAGATACTTTGAATGAAGAAGTTATGCAACTTATGTATGAAGCTGGATGTAAAAAAATTTTCTTAGGTATAGAAACCGGTTCTCAACGGATGCAAAAACTAATAAATAAGAATTTAGTTGTTAGTGATGTAATGAATCAATTAAAGCTTCTTAAAAAGTACAAATTTGACATTACGCTATCCTTTATATATGGTTTCCCTCAAGAAACTATTAAAGATGTGGAGGAAACCCTTAAATTAATCAGTAATATATACAATGAAGGTATTATAAGTGTACAATTACATCTTTTTACTCCTTTAGTAGGAACAGAGCTGTATGAACAATATAAAGAAGAGTTAATCTTGGATGATTATGTTACAACTATATCACAAGGTGTTAATTATGAAGGAAGTTTAGATCTAATAAAAAATCATCCTACTATATTTCCGCAGTTCTATAATTTTGATACTTATATAAGAAAAGAGTATAGGTATTTAGATAAATTCATTACTTATATAATATCAAAGGGTAATCAAATTTTGAAATCTACATATACTACAATTTTAAGTTATTACAATGGCGATTTATTGAAATTCTATGAAGAATTTATAATAGCTATTCCAGATTTTACAATAAAATTATTTGATAAAGAATATAATGAAATCAAATTTGATTATAGTAATATTATTGAATTAATACATGAATTCATTGATAAGAAGAAATTTGATAACAAAATTCAAAGTATATTTGAATTTGAACGAGATATTTATTATTTCTTGTATGTAGCAGAAGATAAAAGAACGAAACAAATAAGATATAATAATAACGTATTGCAAATAAAAAAATATCCCAATAAAGATAGATCAAATACGGAACCAGTAGATGTTAAGTTTGAATTTAAGGATGAAAAATTAGTTCTTAAAAAAGTTACTTAATAAGCTAACACTATTGTTAGGGGGGATAGTAATATGAATCCAGAAATTTTAGGGAATTTGAATGATGAATATAATAATTTGATTTTTAGATTAGATGAATTAGAAAGCAAAGCTATTAATATAAGAGATTATTATTCAGGTAAGTTGGTAAGTAAAGAATTAGATCCAAATCAATGGAGAAATTTTTTTGAACAGTATGAAGGTATTAATTTGGTTTTAAAGAAAATGGTTCAAAATGCAAATTGGAGATTATATCTTGATCAAAAAAATAACTTTGGTAAACAGATTAAACAAGTTACAGATGATTATTGTATTAGAATAATGAACATATTATATTTTTGGGAGAAAGAATTGATTAAGCTTAATGAAGAGGATGTCATTGAACTTATTAACAGTAAAGAATTAACTACATATAACTATTTTTTGCAAAAACAAGTTGAGGATAAAAATTTATTAGATCTGAATGATGAAAATTTAATATATGATTCCATAATACAATGGGAGAATACAATAATAAATTTTTATGATACAATGATTGGCAATTATAAATTTTCAATCTTAATAGATCAAGAAAAACAAGAAAAGAAATTTCATGAATTAATCCCTATGTTATTAAGTGATAAATTAGAAATACGAAAAAAGGCTAGAGAATCATATTTCTTGAGATATTTAAATGATAAAGAACTTCTGGAATCAATTTATAATTCAAGAATTAAGCAATATTCATTGAAAGCAAAATTCTACAATTGTAATTCATCCATTGATCTTAATCATAAAGAAAATCAGATAAATGGTGATGTGATTCATTTATTAAGGAATTCAATAGATGAAAATGATGATATAGTATCTAATTACTATAAGTGGAAATCAAAACAATTAAATCTGAAATTATCATTATCAAATATTAAGGAACCTATATATAAAAATAATATAGACTATTCTTGGGAATATGGTAAAGAAATCATAATGAAATCTTACAAAGATTTTGATTTGGAAATAGGAAAAATAGTAAAAGACATAATAAATGAAAAAAGAATAGACTATCGCCCTAAAGATGGTAAAATTTTTGGCGCAAGATGCTTGGCATATGTACCAGATTATAAACCATATATATTAATTAATTATGGAGGTAAGCTAGAAGATGTATTGACATTGGCTCATGAGCTTGGACATGGTGTACATAAAACGTTAGCCTCTAAGCAGAATTATTTGAATTATTCTCCGTCGCTTATATTAGGAGAGGTGGCTTCTCTTTTTGGTGAGATATTAGTTTTTCAATCAATTCTAGAACAAGAAAATGATCCTATGAAAAAGAAAGTACTGTTATCTAAACGAATTGAATCAATATTATATATAATATTTAATATGAATGTAATAACAAAATTTGAAATTAACATTCATGATTATGTTAAAGAACATGGATATTGCGAATTTGAAAAAATGAATTCTCTATATATGAATGAATTAAATAGATTATATAAAGATAGTATTTGTATAGAAGAGTATGATAAATATACTTGGTTAATGATTCCACATATATTGAGAACTCCTTTTTATGCTTATGTTTATAGTTTTTCGAATCTATTAGCATTATCTATGTATGCTAAATATAAAAATGATAGTAAAGTTTTTGTGAATAAATTCAAAAAGTTACTTGAAAGTGGGTGTTGTAAAGCACCAAAGCAATTACTAAGTGAAATGGGAATTAACATTTATGATAAAAATTATTGGCAGAAAGGATTTGATGATTTAAGAAAGTATATAGATCAGCTAACTAATTCTTGAGTGAATTATAGGAATTAAATTAAATAAAGTAAATATAGATGTATGACTCTTAATTATGGAGTGTAATTTAGTTAATATTTTGTACATAATATCAATTATTTAGACTTTCATATTATCCTTAATATTTTATAATAAAATTAGGTAAATATGCTTTGAGTATTACTTAATATTTACCTTTGATAAGTAATATAACTTATCAATAATAAAATATTAGAGTTGGAGGAGTTTATATGGGTAACAAAAGCATTAACAAATTGATGTCATTATTATGTATTATTACGTTATTAAGTGTATTTGCAGCACCGGTTTTAACTAGCAGTAATGTATTTGCTAACACTTCAATTAGTTACTATGTATCGCCAGAGGGAAATGATCAAAATTCAGGTACACAGCAAGAACCCTTTGGTACACTAGAAGGAGCAAGAAATGCTATTCGTACTCTTAAGAGCAGTTCTTCATTACCATCAGGTGGTATAACTGTTTATCTAAGAGAAGGTACCTATAATATGAACAGTTCTTTTGAACTAACGGCAGAGGATTCAGGAACTGAAAGTTCTCCTATTATTTACAAAGCATATAATGGTGAAGATGTAAGGATTATGGGGGGATACAACGTTGATTCTAATGGCTTTACTGCAGTTGTAGACCAGACAATTCTCAACAGACTTCCAGCAGAATCAAGAGATAAGGTTTTACAGATTGATTTAAGTACCCAGGGGATTAATCAATACGGGGAAATAGCAAAAGCTGGTTTTGGTTGGACTAAGTTACCACCAGCACCAGAATTATTCATTAACAATAAGACTATGACTTTGGCAAGATATCCAAACCAAGGTTATATGACTACAGGAAATATCAACAATCAAGGATTCATTCCAAGAAATCATGTTGATGATGATCCTTCTGATCCAGACTATGTAGCACCGGACCAATATATTAATCAACAGGGACCTATTTTTTCATATTCAGATACACGTGCTTCTAGATGGGCAGATGAAGATGAAATATGGTTATTTGGTTATTGGAAATGGGATTGGGCAGATGACAATCTAAAAATAAAAAATCTCAATACGTCCACTAAAAAGATAGAGGCTGATCATCCAAGCTTCTACGGTGTTAGTAGTGGTAAACGTTACTTTGCATATAATTTATTATCAGAAATTGATATGCCAGGTGAATGGTATCTAGATAGAACAAGTGGTATTTTATACATATATCCAGAGGGTGATTTAGCAAGTAGTAAAATACAGCTATCAACTCTAGATACACCATTAATTAGAATGGATGGAACTTCTTATGTGACTATCGAGGATATTACATTTGAACTATCACGTAGTGATGGAATTCATATGACTAATACAACTAACAACCTAATTGCAAAATGTACATTTAGAAGATTAGGACAAAGAGCGGTTGTAATTGGAGACCCTTCAGCAATAGGTCATTCAACTGATGATCCAGCAACTATACCAGATGGTGGAAGTAATAATGGTATTGTAGGTTGTGAAATCTATGAAACAGGAGCTGGAGGCGTTTTTGTTGCAGGTGGAGACAGGATATCTCTTACAGCAGGAAATAATTATGTTGAGAACAATCATTTCTATGATTTCGCTCGTATAATAAGAACTTATACACCAGCTATCGCATTAAAAGGAGTTGGTAACAGAGCTAGTCATAACCTGATACATAATGCACCTCATTTCGCAATTGAATTTGGTGGTAATGACCATATAATTGAGAATAATGAATTGTATAATGTTGTTTATGAAACTAGTGATGCAGGAGCTATTTATACAGGTCGTGATTGGACATATAGAGGAAACGTTATCAGAGATAATTATATTCATGATATTCCAACTATTGGGGGTCATGGTTCTCATGGAGTTTATTTAGACGATGCCATGAGTAGTGCAGAAATTACAGGTAATGTATTCTATAACATTAGTAGTAGAGCATTCTTAATCGGTGGTGGTAGAGACAATATCATTAGTAATAATGTCATGATTGATTGTGGTATGTCATTATCATTGGATGATAGGTTACTTGGTTGGGCATCAGATTCAGCGAAAGCTCCAGATGGAACACATTATAAAAGATTAATGGCCATGCCTTATCAACAAGACCCTTGGAGTAGTCGCTATCCAGAATTAGTTAATATTTGGTCAGATAGTCCAGCAATTCCAAAAGGTAATGTTATAACAAATAATGTAATATATAAAAGTGGAGCAATGAGTATAGCTAGTAAAGCTTCTCAATATGGTACTATAAATAATAACTTGACCTTAAGTGCTAGTGATAACCCAGGTTTTGTAGATGAAGCTAATAACAATTTTGCTCTAAGATCAGATTCTATGATTTATCAGCAATTACCTGATTTCCAAGCGATTGATTTTGATAATATGGGATTGAAGGTAGATTCATATCGTACTAACTTGAGTTCTGCTTTAGGTGATTTCACTGCTTACTCACCACAAAATAATGATACTGATCTCAATGCAGCAGGAGTTGAATTAGCTTGGACACCATGTGAAGGTGCAGATTATTATAAAGTATATGTAGCTTTAGACTCTAATTTCAATGATGTTGTTCTTGAGGATAGTATAGAAAATACTAATAAGTCAATAGGTGGACTAGATACTGATACTACATATTATTGGAAAGTAGTAGCACTATCTAATGCTAATTGTTTATCAGGAGTTGAAAAAGATAATACAAATGGTATTTTACAATTTACTACAGGAGAAGCAACAGGAAGTACATTTTTAAGCGATATGAGCTGGACATCTTGGAGTGGATATCAAGAGCCATTAAAAGATGTAGATAGAGATGGTGATACATTAAATATCAATGGACAGACATATAACAAAGGAATAGGTACTCATGCTAATTCTACTATCATTTATAACTTAAATGGTAATTATACTAGATTTTTAAGCGATATCGGAGTAGACGATGATGTTAATGATAAGGGAACTATTATTTTCAAAATATACGTTGATGATGTATTAAAATATGATAGTAATGTAATGACAGGTTCTAGTGCAACAAAATATATCGATATTGATATAACTAGTGGCAATGAATTGAAATTAGAAGTTACAGATGCAGGTGATGGAATCCATTATGACCATGCTAACTGGGCTAATGCTAGACTTGAAGGCGGTAACGGAGGAATACCTTCTATTCAGCCAATTATGATACAAGCAGAGGATTATAGCAGTATGAGTGGTGTAAGCCATGG
Organism: Vallitalea sediminicola; assembly: GCF_054408565.1. Lineage (NCBI taxonomy): Bacteria > Bacillati > Bacillota > Clostridia > Lachnospirales > Vallitaleaceae > Vallitalea > Vallitalea sediminicola. The sequence goes on along the minus strand of NZ_BTPT01000043.1, from coordinate 23,869 downwards.
CGGTGATATGATAGGAAGTTGTGATGATGGTGATTGGGCATGTTACAGCAATATAGACCTAGATACAGGGTATAATCTTCTCACCGCAAACGTTGCAGTACCAGCTCAATACGCAGGTTCTAGAGCTGAAGTAAGACTTGATAGTACTACAGGTACCCTAATAGGAACTTTCACTATTCAAGCAACAGGTGCATTTGACACATATGAAGAACAATCAATAAATATTGTAGGAGCTAGTGGCACACATGATATATATATTGTTTTTAAAGATTATTATGGTGTAGGTAACTTCGATTGGTTTAAGTTCAGTAATTAGAATCAGATAAGCAAGCAGCTTGGCTTTGGGTCAAGCTGCTTATTTTTTATAAACATATCTGTACTATATGTAAAAAATTTTTATGTGAAGTAATATTTCTTTTATGATAAAATATTTATATATTATGAAGAATATGTTGGTGAGAATAATGAAATCGAGTTATAGTTTATATAATAATTTATGGTTAGAAGATAATTATCATCTTGAAGTAATAAATTATTATTACAGGAATTGGAAGCAGTTTAATATGGAATTTCACAATCATGACGAAATAGAAATAATGTATGTCATTAAAGGTAAATGTACAATAATGACAGAAAAGCAGAAGTATCTATTAAAAAAAGGAGATTTCATTTTAATTGATGCAAATATACCTCATGCTTTAATTGTGGATGAAGAAGAAACCTGTAGAATGCTCAATATTGAATTCATATTCAAGAAATCCATGAGCAATTATCTAGCATTTGGAGAATTAGTAGCACAAGTTAAATCAGTAAATACCATGTTAAAGATGAAAAAGTCCCATATACAATTGAAAGATACAGGGGAAGTTTATAATGATTTGCACAAAGTTATTAATGAGCTTAATCAAAATAGCGAAAATCTAATGATACAAATACAATTAATGCAATTGATGATAGATATTTCAAGGCAGCTGGTACAGTTTACAGATGAGAATATATCTAATAAGAATATTTATGTAAAAAAGGCTATTGAATATCTTTATCATCATTATGATTGTGATGTAAAAGTATCTGATATAGCTGGTAGTATTAATATACACGAAGGTTATTTGTATAGAATTTTTAAACAAAGTACAGGTAAAACCCTTATGAATTATTTGATGGAAATAAGACTTGATAAAGCAAAAATAATGTTGGAGAATACAGATATATCTATAACAGATATAGCTGAATATATAGGAATTAACAGTAGGCAGTATTTTACTTATTTATATAAACAGTATTATAGAGTAACGCCTAGTAATTATAGAAATAATTTTTCTGCATCTAAAAAAAAGAAAAGAGTATAGAATTCTTTTCTTTTTTTTAATATGAGGTTAGAAAATTTAAAGCCTGATGATTAAATAATTGTTATAATCCTATCATAAATTGATTTTTATGAAGGAGGAAGTAATATGGCATTTAAAGTAGCATTTATTGGAGCAGGAAGTATTGGTTTTACTAGGAAGTTATTACAAGATTTATTAGCGGTACCAGAATTCAAAAACATCCAGGTAGCATTTACGGATATAAATGAAAATAATCTTGATATGGTTACAAAGCTTTGTAGGAAGGATATAGAGGCTAATGGATTGAATATCAAGATTTTGTCTACATGTAATCGAAGAGAAGCATTAAAAGACGCTAATTATGTAATTAACGTAGTTAGAATAGGAGGTCTTGAAGCATTTAAACCAGATGTTGAAATTCCTATGAAATATGGAATCAGCCAATGTGTTGGTGATACTTTGTGTGCTGGTGGAATCATGTACGCACAAAGAGGTATAGCAGCTATATTAGAATTTTGTAAAGATATTAGGGAAGTAGCACATCCAGACTGTATAATGTTAAATTATTCTAATCCGAATGCTATGATAACATGGGCATGCAATAAATATGGTAAGGTCAAAACAATTGGTTTATGCCATGGAGTACAACATGGACATGAGCAAATGGGAGAGGCACTTGGTATTCCTTTTGAAGAATTAGATATAATATGTGCAGGGATAAACCATCAAACTTGGTATATACAAGTTAATCATAATGGAGAAGATGTTAAGGATAAATTGTTGGAGGCTTATGAAAACCATCCAAAGCTTAGCAAAACAGAAAAAGTAAGAATAGATATGCTAAGAAGATTTGGTTATTATAGTACAGAATCAAATGGACATTTGAGTGAATATATACCATGGTATCGTAAACGCTTAGATGAAATAGAGAATTGGATAAGTCATGATTTATGGAATCAAGGTATTTATGCTGGTTATCTAAATGAATGTATACGTACGAGAAATTCTTTTGAAACAGATTTTCCAAAATGGATTAATGAGCCAGCTAAAGTCTACAAACAAGAAAATAGAAGTAACGAGCATGGTTCATATATCATTGAAGGATTAGAAACTGGAAGAATCTATAGAGGACATTTTAATATAGTAAATAATGGTACAATTACTAATCTACCTGATGATGCAATTGTTGAAGTTCCTGGATATGTTGATGCTAATGGTATTAATATACCTAGAATTGGAGACCTTCCTCTTGGTTGTGCGGCAGTATGTAACAATAGTATTAGTGTTCAGAGATTAGGAGTGGAAGCTGCTGTTAATGGAGATGATATGCTATTGAGACAGGCTATGATGATGGATCCTTTAGTAGGTGCAGTATGTAATCCACCTGAAATATGGCAGTTGGTTGATGAGATGCTTGTAGCAGAAGAAAAATGGTTACCACAATATAAAGATATTATTGAGCAGATAAAAAAAGAAAAGTAAATAGTATTATATACAATGGGTGTAATGATATAGTGCATATAAATAACAAGGGAAGGTCTTTTAGATGAATATAAGACAATCCCTTGTATTTAATTTATTCATGCTAATTCAGCTAATCTAGTAACAGCTACGAATATATCTGATATCTTATACCATGTTGGATAATCAACTATTCCACTTACTGGAAGCAAGAATGCTTTTTGGAATATCTCTACAGCTTCTTTTGTTTTTGGACCAAAAACGCCATCTACTTTTAATCTAGGAATGGCTGGATAATTTTTGGAGATAGCATTAAGTTGACGTTGAATAACCCTAACTGGTTCTCCTGTTGAACCTTGTTGCAAGTTATAACCTGGGAATGACGATGGTATTCCAGTAACTTTTTCTGCGGTATTAATATAGATGTCTTGACCATAGAAGTAACGAAGTATTTTGACTGCATCTTCCCCTAAGTCACCTCTATATTTACTTCCCCATTGAGTCATCCAATTCTCACACTGAACTTGGACACCATCACAATACTGAGTAAATAAAGGTTGACGAATTCCAGGTCTTGAAATGTAATTAATAAATAATTGATCTACGATATCTGATATATTTCTATATATATTTCTACCATAAATAAACTTATGATCATATGCAGTAGAAGAGGTAATATTGAAATTTTTACCTTTTGCACGATACCACTCTGTATATATTCTATTTAGTGTAAAAGATAGTATTGCAAGTATGTTTGCTTGTATAGTACTTTCAGGCCAAGTAGAATAGATTTCTGATGAAGCTACATTTTTTATATAATTAGTAAATGGGACGAAATAGTTAGGGGCACTAGTATCATCAGGTGTTCCATCATGTACTATAATTGTACTTGGAACAACAGGGCTATTTAAAACTATAAAACTATCTTCTACATCTTCTTTTACTTCGCTTTCTGGAATTTTTGGTGGATATTCTGCATATAAAGTATGTGGACCAATAACCAATAATTCTTCCTGTTGATTTTTAATCTTTGAAGATGTTTCTATCGTAGGAATCATTCTTACATCTTGTAGGGCTAATTGATCAGGTAATATCTGACATCCTGCAATTTTAACTGTTTCAAATTCTGGAGCTGATATTTCAAGATTATATTCTGAATAAGGTTTTGGATTATTAGGTTCTAGACTATATTCAAGGGGGGGTGTATCTAAGTCTATAGTTACTGTTCTACCAAGATTAACAGTATTCAATTCTTCAACGATTTCATTATCAGGGGTAGCTTTTCTTATGGTTACTTTTGCAGAATTGATAGGCTTAAAACCTAACTGAGTGACCGCATTTACTGATAACTGACCAAAAGATTGAGTAGATGTTTCTGCTGGATAGATTCTTTTTCTGTTCATAATTCTCCTCACTATTTTAGGCATAATTTTACTTACTTTCAGTATATGAGAAGACAAGCATTATTGATAAAAAATAGATAAAAAAAGAGAATACTACTTGCGTAGTATTCTTATGTGGGGGAGAACATATTGTAAACAGGGATACTAAGTAACCTGTTACAACCAATCTATATACTAGCCCTTATATAAAGACCAGAATAAGGCTGTTTGATCCTTATATAAAGGCTAATTTATTATCCATAAAAAAGCTTCCACATAATGAATCGTTATTTGGTATCCCTGTAGTAATAAGTATATCCAAATACAATTTTTTATATTCAATAATAATAAAAAAATTTTGCCCCGATTTTAATTGAAATAAGATATTTATTGACTATAGTAATATGTAAAGGTAAACTATAATTAACATAAAAAATTTGACTTGAAAGATAATTATTTATAGGAGGGAAAAATATGAATATAGCTAGTTACATAGACCATACAATACTTAAGCCAGATGCAACAAAAGAACAAGTTATTAAAATATGTGAAGAAGCCAGACAATATAAGTTTGCTTCAGTATGCGTAAATGCATTTAGGACAAGGTTAGTAAAAGAAAAGTTGGAAGGTTCTGATGTAAAGGTGTGTACAGTGGTAGGATTTCCACTTGGAGCTGTTCCAACAGAAGTTAAGGCTTTTGAAACTAAATTAGCTATTGAGCATGGAGCTAATGAAATAGATATGGTTATTAATGTTGGTGCATTAAAAGACAAGAATTATGACTATGTTTATGAAGATATCAAAGGTGTTGTGGATGCTTGTGAAAATAAAGCATTGGTTAAAGTGATTATTGAAACTTGTTTATTGACAGAGGATGAAAAGATTAAGGTATGTGAATTATCTGTTGAAGCAGGAGCAGAATTTGTAAAAACTTCAACTGGATTTAGTAAAGGAGGAGCAACTGTAGAAGATGTTTCTCTTATGAAGAAAACTGTTGATGGGAAAGCGAAAGTAAAAGCTTCTGGTGGTGTTAGAGATTACGAAAAGGCTAAAGCTGTAATTGAGGCTGGGGCTGATAGAATTGGAGCAAGTGCAGGTATTGCAATTGTTGAAGATTCAAAAAAAATTAAACAGTAAATAATACTTAGGCAAGCCTGTTGGCTTGCCTAAGTAAATAGTTTAGATAATTCATTAATCATTAAATCATTCTGATCTTCACTCATAAAACAAAAACGGAAAAATTTTGAGTTGAGGAACACAAAGGTGGAAGCATCTCTCATCATAATATTTTTCTTGATTAATATTTCAAATAAATCATGTGAATCAATATCATCTTTCAATATCTTGATTAAGATAAAATTAGCGGTTGGTTTAAATACTTTAATATCCTTCCAATTGCTTAATTCGTTGTATATCCTACTACGTTCTTTCTCAATAAAATCTCTTGTCCTATTAATGTATTCTTCATCTTCAAACATAACTTCACCAGCAAAACTTGCTAAAGAGTTGATTGTCCAAGGATTTTTTAGATTATTAATTTTTTCCATGATTTTTTTATTACTACAGACACCATATCCTAATCTTAATCCAGGTGAAGCATAGAATTTTGAAACCCCTCTAGTAATGAATAAATTATCATAGAGGTCAGTAAGTCCTACGGAAGTTATTTTATCCATTTCTTGTGTGAATTCTATATATGTTTCATCTACCATTACATATATATTTTTCTTTTTACAAAATTCCAATATACATTTTATATCTTCAGAAAAAATAGATGTTGATGTAGGGTTATTAGGATTACAGATAACTAGTAAATCCGTATCATCTGTTATATTTGACAATAAATCTTTAATATCAAGTTTGAAATCATGTTCTTCTTTCAAAGGATAATAATTAGAAGAACCTCCACCTATAGAGATTTCTCTTTCATATTCTGAATAGGTAGGACCGACAATAATAGCTTTTGTTGGTTTGACGATATTTATAAATATAGAAATAAGTTCTGTTGAACCATTACCGACTATTATATTTTCAAAATCGATACCTATGTATTTACCTAGTTTTTTTCTTAGTTTCTTATATTCTCTGTCAGGGTACATCCCTATAACATTAACATTTTTCGATAGTAGTTCCAATAGATTTTTAGAAACTCCTAGTGGGTTAACATTTCCGCTAAAATTTATAATATCATATTTGTTTATATTATATACTGATTCTATTTTTTCTAGATCACTACCATGAAAATGACTTTTATTATTTGACACTTAATCACTTCCTTTATATCTATCATTATACCTATTAAGATTCAAAATGCAAGTCATATTCATGATAGTTGTGAAAACAAATTAATATATTAATTTATTATATTAAAGTTACCAATTACCGATTAATTATAAAGCTATATTTTCTTGAAATGTTTTTTTAGTAAGGTTATTATAGATAAAATTATTGGTATAACCAACAATATAAATACACCTAAATAACTTATATACTCAAGGGCTTGTCTTAACATATCCATAGTTGTAGGTATTAAAGTTAAACTAAATACTATAGATACAAGTATAAAAACAATAATGTTACGATTTATTTTAGAAAATAATTTGTTAAGCAAAAAAATAGCCATATATAAGGAAAGAACAATCGTACCAAAAGTACTCAAAAGCCAAGCTACTATAAAAATGGAGTCCAATCGTTTTAAGAATTGTAGTGCGTCAATTTCAATTCTTCTAATAGAAGCAAATCTAGCATCTTCATAATGAACAATGCTATCAACTCCCATAACAGATATAGATGATTCCACATTCATAATATAAATTACTCCAATGAGAACTATAATACATACTATATGTCTGTAAACATTTTTATTTGCTTTATTAAAATCCATTGGTATTACAGATAATATTTCAATGCCTACAAAAGGAAATATAATTTTGGGTAGAGTTTTATATAAACTATCTATGTCAAATAAAAAGAATGGTTGAATATCAGTTAATTCACCTTGAGAGAAGATTGCAACATCAAGTACAATTGCAAATATAATAAAAACAATGCAAAACACTTCAAATATGCGTCCTAATACATGAATATCATTAAGTAAAGTATAAAAACACACAATAAGCATAACAGTAGTTAAAGCCCATATAGGAGTATTTATTAAAAAAGATAGTTTTATTGTTTCACATGTTAATTTAGTTATAACAGTAGCTGTTGATATTGAGTAGGCACTAATAATAAATATAATGCAGTATGATATAAATGTACCAGTAAGAATCTTACTATACTCAAAGATAGTCTTATTATTGAAGGTTTTTGCCAAATAAGTGAATAGAGTTGCTGAAAAAATTATAATAATATCTCCTATTACAATAGATATCCATCCACCAGTGCCAAGGTCTTCTGCAATATTTTTAGGAAGAGATATTATTCCGTATCCTACTATATAAGAGAATATTAAAAAAATTATCTGTTTGTTTGTAAGTGGCTCTTTCAAAAAAATACCTCCAATTATTGTCTACTATCATCTTTTGTCTTTAAATATTCTGGTCTTTTTTTAGATAAATGAATATCACTTATAAATAAATGCTTTAAATCTCTAAAATTTAATGGCGATAAAGGAGCAATGTAGGATACTCCAAAACTGTCTATAGAACAAAGATTGACTACTATTAAAATAATACCCATAGTAAATCCAAACAATCCAAAAACACTAGTAATAATTATCATCAAAAACTTTAAAACCCTTATTGTATTGGTAATTGAATAATCCGAAGTTGCAAAAGAGCTCATTATAGATAATGATACAATAATTACTAGTAAAGGACTAACAAGACCTGCTGAAACGGAAGCTTGACCAATAACTATTGTACCTACGATTCCAATGGCAGGACCTATTTGTTTAGGGAGTCTAACACTAGCTTCTCTAAGAATTTCTGCAACTGATTCCATTAAGAACGCTTCAAGAAAAGCATTAAAAGGAACAGTTGCTCTCGATGTAGCTAAACTAATTATATATTGAGGGGGTAAGATATCTGAATGAAAGCTTACAACAGCTACATATAATGAGGTTAGGAATAAAGAAATTATTATGCATAAGATTCTTATGAATTTTGAAAAAATACTTATGAATGTATTGTCGAAGTGATCATCACCAGTATCAAAAAATTCTATAAAAGTCTTTGGTACCACTAATGCCAAATTTCCACCTTCCACAAGGATTATAACTTTACCATCCAAAATATTAGCACATGCAGTATCTGAACGTTCAACAATACCTGATTGAGGAAAGAAATTATACGAATTATTAAAGATGAATTTTTGGATGTAGCTTGATTCTAATATTCCATCTATTTCTATTTTAGATATTTTATTTTCTACATCACTGACTAAGCCTTCATTAGCAATATCTTTGATATAGATGATGGCAACAGTAGTTTGGGTTCTCTTTCCTACTATTAATTCATCAATACGTAGATTTGGGTCTTTTAATCTATATCTGATTAAAGATAAATTATCATTATAATTTTCATTAAAGGCATCTCTAGCACCTTTTATTGTGTTTTCTATATTTGGCTCTTGTACTTGCCGTTTTTCTATTTTTAAGGTGTTTGCAACAATATATTTGTCATCTGTAGGGATAATAATAACTGAATTACCTCTTAAAACATAATCTATGATTTCATTTTCTTTAGTACCTGTAAAAAGATCATCAATGTAAATTGTGTTTATTATCCTGTCAGTAGTAAGAGCTCTTTTATGACATAATAATAATGGTTTGATGATATTTAATGAAAGCATGTTTCTATCAGTAATTTGCTGAATATATAAAATGATAACGTCAGTATCACCAACATTAAGATATCTAGTAGTAATACCTAATTCTTTTGATTTTTTTTCCCACGATTCATTAATAATATTCATCTACTACACCCTTCATAATATTATTGGTTGAAATTATCATCGCTTTTCAAGTTTTTATTTACTATGGTTGTTTTGACATTAGCGTTAATATTGGAAGATAAAAATGCTTGTTCCCAATCTATTTTTTGATATTGATAATAATGTTGAGCTTTGAATTCTTCACCAAAATTAAAAATATCGCATTTGAAATCTTTTTGAGCTGTTTTAACAAAATTAATAATTTCTTCAGATATTTTTTTAGAAAGATCAGTTTCTAACTGCTTGATCATTTCGGGTGAAATATTATGTTTATAATACTGATAACGTAGTTCTGCATGTAAGTCTAAGTTAACAGTTATGTTTACTGTATCATCCTTAAATGAGGTTGATATTTTCCTCTTGTTTATATGAACCCTGAATGAGTATTTATTTTTTTTATCAAGTGGGTCGGGGATAAGTTCTATCAATTTAGTATTATCAGCTAGTATATACAAAAGAGGTTTGGTTTCATCTACATCTATTATATCAATAAGTTTAGAGTCTTTAAAAACAGTTAATCCTAGATATTTTAGGTCGTTGGATTCTATGCCGATATATGGAATGACAAAACCTTCTGAACCAAATGCAATATTTGAAAGCAAGTCGCCAACATCTAGACAAATAGAATTTCCTTCATCCTTTAGGTTTCTTAATAAATTTTCTATAAATAAACCAATTGCTAAAGCTTTATTGGTTTTGACATTAAAAAATTCTTTAGTTGGTTCACGACAAACTACAAGGTTTAGAGTCTTTCTATAATCGAATAAACTATCAATTCTATTTAGATATGACTCTATGCCACGTTCTGCAAATTCTTGACTGAAGATTACAACTCTAGTTGCTCCAAGAAATGATGGGAAAGGGATATTTGAATTATAATTTAATCTTGCTTCTTCAAAAGTTTTTCCTTGTCCAAATATTGTATATACAATAGATGATGGTGATTCACCAATTTCTTCTCTTGGGGTATGAGTAAGTTTGACTATTTCACCACAAAATTGTAGATTATCATCTACATAATCTATTCCTAATGAGATATTTATACATTTCTTATTAATATCTTTTGAATCCCAGCAACCTGTAGTTAATAACAAAGGTATAAGGAAAATACAAATTATTTTTTTATACATAACGGCACCTTTTCAGAAATTATTTAATAGTAAAGATTAATGAAATTAGTATTACCAATATATGAAATTATAAACATAAATTGACACTATTCTTGACACTTAATTAGGTGAACAATATAATGAATATATACTTTAATTAAAATAATTTTTTATTTACTAAAAATCATAATCCGAAAATATGAAAGAGGTAGTTAAATGGGACTAATAACAAACTTAAAGAGTATATTAAGAAAAAAAGTTGTTGTTGATATTAACGAGAAGAATTATCTTGGAGTTGATATCAATAATATTTATAATGATGAAGAAAACACTTATAAACTGTGTCAAAAACTTAAAAACACTTATAGAGATAAGGAACAAGTAATATCAGAATATGATAATATAAATAAAGTTCATTCAAGTATTCAACAGATTGAAAAGATGAATAAAAAACAATTAGCTGAATTCGAGAATTGTGCTAGTAATTATGTTTCTATTAAAAATGATAAAGTTGAATATGTTGGTAGAATAAAAGGTGCAGGACAGCAATTTGATTATCTTCAGGATCATGAAGAAAATATGGGTGATGTAATTAATAATATCAAGAATGTGGAGCAAAGACAAAGAGATGTTAAAAATGACATTACATATATTGAAGGGGAAAAAGGAGATCTTATATATGGGAAAGAACGATTAATCAAGGCACAAAAATACGTGAAAGTATTAATGATCGGGTTATTAACCATTTTTGCTTTTTCAGCATTGGTATTAAGTATTATGTATACTAACAATGATATTGATATATTTATTCCTTCAATAATAATGATTGTCGTTATAGGATTTTTTAGTTTGTGGATATATATTTTTAGGAGATATGTTATACACGAGATTAAGAAAAATAATATACTGATGCAAAGGGCGGTTGAACTACTGAATAAGATAAAATTAAAATATGTCAATAATGAACAGTTTCTTGCTTATGAGTATAATAAGTACAAAGTTAAAAGTGGAGATATGTTAGAAGATAGATGGATTCAATATGAACAAAATAAAAAAGATAAAAGTAATATACATAGAATATCCAGCAATATTATTATTTTAGAGGATGATATTGAAAGAGTAATTAAGAAACATGGTATTGAATCAATTAACTATATATTAGATAATATTGATTTGTATTCTGACAAAGAAAAAAGACATAATGGCATGGAAAAAATAAAACAAGATAAAAAGACTTTAAAAAATACTTTAGAACAATATAATAATGAAATACAGCTTATAACTAAAATATTGATTGATGTCAAAAAGAATGATACTACCGATAATAAGGGTATAACTAAAATGATTAATGATGTACTTGTATAATTAAAAGATTATTTTTGGGGTGCTTTATTATACATAAGTAAAAGATAAGAATAAAATAGCCTTGACAAACAAAAAATAATATAATACCATATAATATAATTAGTAATAGGTAGTATAAATGCAGTGAGAAAGAGGAGTATGTTTGATACAGCTTACAGAGAGGAAAATTAATTTTGAACTAAGTTCAATAAGCTGAGAGATTTTCTAGGATATGACAAACAGAAGGTAGCTTTTTAGCAATTTATCTGAAACTTTAGTAGGATAATATCGGGTAACTTCGTTAATGGTTAATAAGTGCTTGTATGTTGTTAGTTTTACTAATTCATATAAGAATTAAGGTGGTACCACGATCTTATCGTCCTTATTGGGGATGATGGGATTTTTTTATTTTTAGAAAACTATTTTGATGAGGTGATTAAATGAAAATAATAGGAATTATTTTAGTAGTAGTAGGAGCAATCATTTTTTATGGTGCAAAGTTGATGTATAAAAGAAATAAAAAAAAGTTGGATTATAATCCTAACAAGAACGATAATGAAGAATTTTTAGCATTATTGAATAATGGTACTATTGTTACTAGAATAATAGGAGCATTATTAGTTGTAGTTGGTGTAATAATGATTGTACTATTTTGTTAATTAATTCAACCTATCAAAGAACTAAAAATATCTTAAAAAATTAATATATAGGAGGTAAGTTATGGCTAAAAATTTAGATAAAACTTATGATCCTTCTAAGGTAGAAGGAAGATTATATCAAAAGTGGATGGATAATAAATATTTTCATGCGGAAGTAGATAGGACTAAAAACCCTTTTTCAATTGTGATTCCACCACCAAACATTACAGGGCAGTTACATATGGGGCATGCTCTGGATAATACTATGCAAGATATTCTTATCAGATTCAAAAGAATGCAAGGTTTTAGTACTTTGTGGCAACCAGGAACAGACCACGCAAGTATTGCTACAGAAGTGAAAATTGTTAAGAAAATGGCTGAAGAAGGAATTACTAAGGAAGATATTGGAAGAGAAAAATTTCTAGAAAGAGCTTGGCAGTGGAAAGAAGAGTACGGTGGAGTAATAGTTGACCAGCTTAAGAAATTAGGTTCATCCTGTGATTGGGATAGAGAAAGATTTACTTTAGATGAAGGTCTATCTAAAGCGGTTGAAGAAGTATTTATCAAATATTATAACAAGGGTTATATATACAAAGGGGCTAGAATAGTTAACTGGTGTCCAATATGCCAAACAACAATATCAGAAGCAGAAGTTGAACATGAAGAGAAAAATGGACATTTTTGGCATATTAAATATCCTATAGTAGGTTCAGATGATTTTGTTGAAATAGCTACTACAAGACCAGAAACCATGCTTGGTGATACAGCAGTAGCTGTACATCCTGATGATGAAAGATATAGTGATCTTATTGGTAAAAAAGTAATTCTACCATTAGTTAACAAAGAAATACCTGTAGTTGCAGATAAATATGTAGATATGGAATTTGGAACTGGTGTAGTTAAGATTACTCCAGCCCATGATCCTAATGACTTTGAAGTTGGAGTCAGACATAATCTAGAACAAATAAATGTAATGAATGATGACGGTTCCATTAATGCAAATGGGGGAAAATATCAAGGACTAGATAGATATGAAGCTAGAAAGCAAATGGTAAAAGAGCTTGATGAACAAGGATTACTTGTAAAAGTTAAAGAACATACACACAATGTAGGTATGCATGATAGATGTAAAAGCGTTATTGAACCAATGATTAAGCAACAATGGTTTGTAAAAATGGAAGAACTTGCAAAGCCTGCTATAAGAGCTCTAAAATCTGGTGATCTAAAATTCGTACCAGAGAGATATGGTAAAATATATCTGAATTGGTTAGAAAATATTAGAGACTGGTGTATATCAAGACAATTATGGTGGGGACATCGTATACCAGCTTACTATTGTGAAGATTGTGGAGAAATTATTGTAAGCAAAGAAGCACCAGAGAAATGTACTAAATGTTCTGGTACCAAGTTCCATCAGGATGAAGATTCACTTGATACATGGTTCAGTTCAGCTTTATGGCCTTTTTCAACACTTGGGTGGCCTGAAAATACTGATGAATTAGGTTACTTCTTCCCAACCAATGTACTAGTAACAGGATACGATATTATTTTCTTCTGGGTAGTAAGAATGGTATTTTCATCAATGGAATTCATGGGCGAAATACCTTTTGATACAGTACTTATTCATGGTCTTGTGAGAGATTCACAAGGTAGAAAAATGAGTAAATCTCTAGGTAATGGAATTAATCCATTGGATGTAATTCAACAATATGGATCAGATGCTTTAAGATTAACCTTAATGACTGGAAATGCACCTGGAAATGATATGCGTTATTACGATGAAAAAGTTGAAGCAAGTAGAAATTTTGCTAACAAAATATGGAATGCATCTAGATTTATCTTGATGAACCTTGAAAATATAGAAGAACGTGAAGTGGCAATAGATGAATTAACACCTGCAGATAGATGGATATTATCTAAAGCTAATACTTTAGTAAAAGATGTTACTGAAAACATGGAAAAATATGAGCTGGGTATTGCTGTATCAAAATTATACGATTTCATCTGGGAAGAATTCTGCGATTGGTATATTGAAATGGTAAAACCTAGATTATATAATGATGATGACGATACTAAAGCAGCTGCATTATGGACGCTTAAAAATGTTCTGATAACATCTCTTAAGTTATTACATCCATACATGCCATTCATTACTGAAGAAATATTTACTTTCATTCAAGACAAAGAGGAATCCATTATGGTTTCTAACTGGCCTGAATATAAAGAAGAATGGAATTTCACAGCAGAAGAATCAGAAATAGAATTGATTAAACAAGCGGTAAGAAGCATTAGAAATGTAAGAGCTGAGATGAACGTACCACCATCAAAGAAAGCAAAAGTTTTTGTTGTATCAGATAAAGAAGAAGTAAGAAATACATTCGAAAAAGGAAAAGTATTCTTTGCAACGCTTGGATATGCTAACGAAGTTGTTATTCAAAATAGTAAAGATGGTATTGATAATGACGCAGTATCAACTGTAATAGAAGACGCAACAATATTTATGCCTTTTGCGGAGCTTGTAGATATCCAAAAAGAAATAGAAAGAGTGAAAGCAGAAGAAAAGAAACTAGAAAGTGAATTAGACCGTGTAAACAAAAAATTAGCTAATGAGCGATTTATGAGCAAAGCACCTGAAAAAGTAGTTGCTGAAGAAAAAGCAAAACTTGAAAAATATACAAGTATGATGGAACAAGTAAAAGAAAGATTGAGTAACTTGATTGCAAAATAAATAAATAAAACAGACAACGGGTGTATAATAAAGGGGCTGTCTGATAATACATTTTTGGGGGAGGGCTACAAGTTTTGGAAGATAGACTAGGTTTAGCTATTCATACCCTTAAACGTCCTGTTTAAAGGGTATGAGCTACGCCGTCCATGGCTTCGCTTACCGCTAAACCTAGTCTATCTTCCTTGATATTAACGTTAAAAAAATGTATTATCAGACAGCCCCTTCTTACTATATATGCCGCTCTTGAGCCAGTAAAAAGTTCTAATATTTCTTTGGATTATAATAGATTTGTTTCTAATTATTACATACAGTACTATAAGAGCAACTCCAACAAGAAAAAATGCTAAACATAGGGCATATAAACTTTTTTGATTCGTACCATCTTGAAAATATCCAATCACACCAATAATAATACCACCTAAAATAAAAATATCTTCTATCAATACCGACTATTCTCCAAAGATATTATTGTCTGTCTTGATACTCCCACTTTTTTAGCCAACTCTTGCTGAGTCATCCTATACCACCTGCCTCTACATATTAAATTAACCCATTCATTTTACTATTGAAACTACCAACCTTATATGATACATTTATATAGAATTTAATCATAGAAATAAGTCGAAAAATACAAATATATATATTGAATTTATATATTTAAATATAAATCATTGGAGGTACTAATCCTTGAAATATAATGAATCTGTACAATATATACTAGATATACCAAAATTTGGAGTTAAATCAGGACTTGATAATATAAAAACTCTTCTTAATTTATTAGATAACCCAGAAAAAAATATGAAATTTATACATGTTGCAGGAACAAATGGAAAAGGCTCTGTATGTACCATGCTCTCATATATACTATGTGAACATGGCTATAAAACGGGATTATTCACATCACCCCATCTTGTGAAAATTAACGAAAGAATAAAAATAGATAACACTAATATTAGTAACAACAATCTATCAAACATACTAACTATGGTTAAAGAAAAAATAGATTATATGGTTAAAAGCGGCTACAACCATCCTACTTTCTTTGAAGTATTAGTAGCCATAGCTTTTGTATATTATAATAAAAATAATGTGGATTATGTAGTCTTAGAGACAGGACTAGGAGGTAGACTTGATTCAACCAATGTAATTGAAAATCCCATTGTCTCAATAATAACATCAATCGGATTAGATCATGTTGCTATTCTCGGAAATACTATAGAAGAAATTGCAAAAGAAAAAGCAGGAATTATAAAAAAAGAAAGACCTACAGTTTTATATTATGATAAGAAAGAGGTAGTTGACACAATAAATGTCGAATGTAGAAATAAAAAATCGAAACTTTATAGTTATAATGATTTACACTATAATATTTTAAAAAGAACCAAGAAAAACATTGATTTTTCTATAAATAACAAGTATTATAATTATGAAGAGGTTTTTTTAAATACTATAGCTAATTACCAAATTATTAATGTTTCCATTGCGCTTACTGCTGTTGAAGTATTAATTGATGAAGGTGTAAATCTGAATACTGAATCTATATTAAAAGGTCTAAAAAAATTCAAATGGCCAGGTAGAATGGAATATGTAATGGAAAATATGCTAATTGATGGAGCGCACAATGCCCAAGGTATTAGCATGTTTGTAAATGATATTAATAGTTTATATAATAATACGGAAATAAACATTTTATATGCTAGTTTAATAGATAAACCTTATGATAAGATGATTAGTCAACTGAAAAAATGTAATAATATAAATAAGATGATTTTAACTCAGATCAATAGTGATAGAGCAACAGATGTAAATTTACTTCAAGAATCCTGTGAAAGGGTAGGCTATGATAATATATATCCTATGGCTAATATTGATGATGCAGTAAAGTATGCAATGCAGTTAAGCCGTGAAGGTAGAATGGTATGTTGTATCGGTTCACTATATCTGGTTGGTTATATCAAAAGTAAAATTATAGAGGAGGACTAATATGATTAATTTTGAAGAAGAGATTAAAAGATTTAAACCATGCTTGGAAATTGAGCAAGCAGAAGAATCAATTTATGCTTATGATTCAAAAGATGTGTCCGATATTTTACAAGAAATGATTAGAGAAATAAAAAATGATGATAAGTAGAGTGGTGAAATATAATGAGTAAATTATGTCTAAAATGTGGTAGTGAATTAAATGATGAATATATATGCACTAACTGTGGTTTGAAAATTGATATATATGAAAAAATTCAGAATACTTCGAAATTGCTTTATAATCAAGGGTTACAAGTAGCCAAGCTTAGAGACCTTACTGGTGCTATTAGCTTATTGAAAAGAAGTTTAAAACTAGATAAAAACAATATAGACGCACGTAATTTATTAGGACTTATATATTTTGAAATCGGGGAAGTTGTATCAGCGTTGCAACAATGGGTTATAAGTAAGAATATACAAAAAGAAGATAATATTGCTGATTATTATATTGAGAAGATCCATCACAATCAACATAAATTGGATTCAATTAATTCTGCTATCAAAAAGTATAATCAGGCGTTAAAATATATTGAACAAAATAGTGAAGATTTAGCCGTTATACAGCTCAAAAAAGTAATAAGTCTTAATCCTAATTTTGTAAAAGCCTATTGCTTATTAGCACTTTGTTACATACATGAAAATAATTTAGCAAAGGCTAAAAGAGTTCTCTTAAAAGTATTATCTGTTGATAAGAGTAATTATGTAGCATTAAAATATTATGAAGAAATAACATCACAAGAGCCAGAAGAAGATAAAGAAAAAGAAAATATATATGCTATTGATAAAAAACAAGAGATGTATTCTATTAAAAATACTCCGAAAAGGGAAAGCAGGATAAATCCATCAGTTTTGCAATTTGGCTATGTAATATTTGGTGTTGTGATTGGACTTCTTGTAGCAGTATTTTTAATTGTTCCAGGAAAAGTAAAAGGTAAAACAAAAGAAGCCGATAATCTTAGAAAAGAGATATTGACACAGCAAGGTGACTTTGATACTTTGTTAGATTCTCTTAGTAATGAAAAAGAAAAACTAGAATCAGATATAGATGTAAAAAATGAACTTGCAAAACAGTATGAAGAAAAAGCTGCTAACTATGAAGCATTGGAAAATCTTCAAAATGCAGTTTCATTCTATTTTGATAATGATAAAGAAGCGGCAGCTAATAAATTATATATGGTTAAGCCAGAAAATCTATTGGCATCAACTTCAAAAGAGCTATATAATAAGTTAAGAAAAGAAATCTATCCTGTTATAGCAAAAGATGCATTTACTGAAGGTTCAAGATTATATAGTAGAGGGAAAAAGCCTGTAGTCGAAAAAAATCTCAATCAAGCCATTGAATATTTTAAGACTGCTTCAAAATTTGGAAGTAGTGATGATTACTTTGCAGATGATATGCTTTATTATGAAGCAAGATGTTATCAATTATTGGGTAATAATAAAGAAGCAATGGATTTATTTCAAAAAGTACTTGACCAATATCCAAAATCCAGTTTTAAAACTTGGTCACAAAATTATATAAATCAATTAAAAAATTAATAATAAATTCTAGTAAATAAGGAGCTGTTTCATAATCGGTTTTTATTGTAAACAAATCGATAGAATAAATCTATCTTTTGATTATTATAAAAATACTATGAAATGGTTTTTTTTAGCTTATGATTGTAATGAGTGGGTGTGGTATAGAAGGTACCTTTTTAAACAAAATGTAATATATTATAATATTTTAAAAAAAACTTCATAATAAAAAAAGGAATTTGGAAATAAATGGAGAATTTATAAAAATATGTAAAATATTTACAGGAGGAGGTAATTCAGTGTCTACCCAATGTAAAATTGTTAAAAGAAACTTAATTGTAAATGTTTCGGAAGAACTTGATCATCATAATGCAGAAATAATTAGAGATAAGATTGATAAGCTTATAATAAAACATAATATTAAGTGTGTTATTTTTAATTTCTCCAACACAAAATTCATGGATAGCTCGGGAATAGGGGTCATAATGGGACGCTATAAAAACATTAAAAATATGGGAGGTAATGTTGTTGTTACCAATGTAAATCCTAGAATGGATAGAATCTTTAAGATATCAGGTTTATATAGAATCATTGATAGTTATGACAGTGTTGACAAAGCGCTTAAAAATATTTCTAATATAAGCTGAATAATATAACTTATTATATGTTTAATATAGATAAGTTGATTTAAACAATTGCTATAGAGCCAACAATTATTTAGTTTTCTTCAACTTATAAAATTAAGGGAAATATATTGAACTTATTGAAATTGGTGTACAGATGTTTAAGTTCAATATATATATAACAAATAATGATAATAATAAAGGGGGATATTATGAAGTACGAAAATGAAATGAAAATTGAGTTTAGTAGTAAATCACAAAATGAGTCTTTTGCAAGAGTGGTAATAGCATCTTTTGTGGCTCAACTGGACCCAACACTCGAAGAATTATCAGATATCAAGACAGCTGTTTCAGAAGCTGTCACAAATTCAATTATACATGGTTATGAAGAATATGATGGACAAGTTTATATGTATTGTAAAATTACGGATAATAAAATATATATAGAAATAAAAGATTTCGGAAAAGGTATTAGTGATATTGACAAAGCACGTGAACCCCTATTTACATCAAAACCTGAATTAGAACGTTCGGGAATGGGATTTACAGTTATGGAAACATTTATGGATGAAGTTGAAGTAGAATCTAAAGTAGGGGTTGGATCAAAAATAATTATGAGGAAAAAGCTAGAAAGTCTAGAAAAGCTTTGAGAAGGTGTTGAATATGGATAAAACACTAGAACTTATAAAAAAATCTCAGCAAGGAGATCAAAAAGCAAGAGAACAGATTGTAGAAGGGAATATTGGGCTAATCTGGAGTATTGTCAAAAGGTTTTCTAATAGAGGATATGATTTGGACGATTTATTTCAGATAGGCAGTATAGGATTGTTAAAGGCAATTGATAAATTTGATTTATCATATAATGTAAAATTCTCAACGTATGCTGTTCCTATGATCATGGGAGAAATTAAAAGGTTTATGAGAGATGACGGGATGATTAAAGTCAGTAGATCTTTGAAGGAAGTAGCTAACAGAGTACGTATCAATAAAGACATCTTAAATAAAAAATTAGGTAGAGAACCAACAATAGACGAGATATCTCATGAGATTGGTACATCAGTTGAAGAGATTGTAATGGCTCTTGAATCTAATGCAGAAGTAGAATCTCTCTATAAGACAATTCATCAAGGAGATGGACATCCTATTTTCCTTATAGATAAACTTGAAAAAAACACAGATGAAAACACATTGATGATAGATAAAATTGCTCTTCGTCAAGTAATAAGTCAATTATCTCCGAAAGAAATGGAGTTAATCATACTTAGATATTATAAAGATAAAACACAAACTGAAATAGCTGAGAAAATTGGTATATCTCAGGTTCAAGTTTCAAGGTTAGAAAAAAAGATTTTAAGTCAAATTCGTGAAAAATTATCTTAGAAATTGAGTAATTATTTGAAAGAGTTACCCTTAATTATATAATTATATATTTGTATTTTTCATTCCCATAAAGGAAGATAAAAAATAAATTTTATCTTATTCCAGCCTATGATAAAAAATCATAGGCTTTTTTTCTTTTTATTTGAAATATAGTTACATTTCTTGTTATTACCAGAATAGTTATGGTTAATACTTCAAAAAATAATAGTAAATTATATAAATCCAAAGAGGTGATTTAATGAAGTATAAAAGAATATTGATAATAGCTATTATGCTTGTATTAGTATTAGTATCTGTCATGACTTATATGTATTTAAATAAAGAAACAGATATAACATATCAAGGAACATTTGTTAATTGTACCTTTAATAATAAAGGGTGATTATATGAATAATATATATATTAAAGCCAGTAAGAAGGTATGCATAACAGGAAAAAAAGAAGTTATTATTGACGATATCGCTGATATTGAAGGTAAAAAGGATATTATTGATAAGATAAAAAATATAAATGTATTTACTATTGATACTAATGAGAAGAAAAATTACTTATTATCTATAATAACAGTAATCACAGAAATACAAAAGATATATGAAAATATACTTATTCACAATGTTGGTGAAGAGGACATTATAATTTCTTATAGTCCTAATAAGAAGGAACACAAACATAAAAAATTAATTAATATCCTGAAAGTTATATTTGTATGCATTACACTATTCGCTGGTGGAGGTATTGCAATAATGACTTTTCATACAGATGCAGCTGTACCAGATGTTTTTGTGAGATTATATAGTTTATTCTTGGGGGAAGAAAATCTTAACCCACTAATTATTGAAATACCATATTCAATTGGTTTAGCGGTAGGAATAATCGTGTTTTTTAATCATTTTTCTTCAAAGAAATTAACAGATGATCCAACACCTATAGAAGTTGAGATGAGATTATATGAAAGAGATGTTGAAGATTGTATTATTGAAAATCTTAGTGAAGAAGGGAAAAAGCAATAATGGTATTGCAATATTTATTGTTAATAATAATTGGATTTGGTGGGGGAGTAGTTATAGCAGGTGGTGTCTTCGCTTTTATAGCGATTATTGGAATTGTTCCTAGATTAGCACAGAAAACATCTACACAAAAATACATTTGGATATATGAAGATGCTATTATGTTTGGTGGAATGTTTGGAACACTAATCATGATTATGGATTTTGAATTACTGCTAGGGAATGTTGGCGGGATGATATATGGATTTTTTACTGGTATATTTGTAGGATGTTTAGCAGTATCTTTAGCAGAAGTATTAGATGTGATACCTATTTTAACTAGGCGGTTTAATATAAAAGTAGGAATGGCGTATTTTATAGTAACATTAGCAATTGGGAAATTGATTGGTTCATTATTATACTTTATCATACCAGGATTTTATAAACTAAAGTAATAAAGTAATAAGTTAAGAAAGGATAATTATGATGGAAAATATTAATGAGCATAAGAAAGACTTTCAAAAATTAGTTGATAAATCTTCGCCAAAACCCAGTTTAATCAAAAACTGCATATGGGCTTTTGTAGTTGGTGGAATTATATGTTGCATAGGTCAGGGAATAACAGATCTTTTAATGTATGTAGCAGAACTTCCCAAAGATACAGCATCAACTTTTACAAGTATCATTCTAGTATTTATTGGCGCATTATTAACAGGGCTTGATATATATGATAGTATCGGAAAAAGAGCAGGAGCAGGTTCAATAGTACCTATTACAGGGTTTGCTAACTCTATTGTATCACCAGCTATTGAATATAAAAATGAAGGTTATGTATTTGGTGTAGGAGCTAAGATATTTACTATTGCTGGACCAGTTATTCTATATGGTATGCTTTCTTCTGTAATAGTAGGATTGGTTTATTATATGATCGGAGTAGGCTGAGCAATAATTTACCTTAGATTTAAAATTACTTAATTTTGAAAGGATGATTATAGTATGGGTAGTCCAATAGGAGAGCAAACAATAGCATTTAATAACCCTCCTACTATTATTGGATATGGCAATATTGTGGGGCCTAAAGAAGGAGATGGATTATTAAAAGAATACTTTGATAAAATATTAGAAGATACCTTATGGGGAGAAGAATCTTGGGAAAAAGCAGAAAGCAAAATTCTTAATGCAGCAATTAACTTAGCAATTGATAAAGCAAATATAGCAAAAAACGATATTAGGTATATTTTTGCTGGAGATTTATTGAATCAATTGACAGCTAGCACTTTTGCAGTCAGAGACTTTAAAAAAGCTTTCTTTGGATTATATGGTGCTTGTTCAACAATGGGAGAATCTCTAGTATTAGCTTCTATGACAGTAGAAGGTGGCTTTGCAGATTATTGTGTAGCAGCTACATCCAGTCATTTTTGCGGGGCAGAAAAACAGTTTAGATATCCTTTGGAATTTGGTAATCAAAGACCATTAACAGCAACTTATACAGTAACTGGAAGTGGAGCAGTGGTTGTTGGCAATAAAGGTAGTGGACCTAAAATTACTCATGTCACACCTGGAAAGATAATTGATTTGGGGGTAAAAGATGTTATGAATATGGGGGCAGCAATGGCACCAGCGGCTGCGGATACTATTCTTACACATTTTAAAGATACAGGTAGATGTGCGGCAGATTATGATTTAATAGCAACTGGAGATCTAGGTATAGTCGGTAAAAAATTAATTAGAGAATTAGTTCAAAAAGATGGTTATGACTTATCTGAAAATTACACTGATTGTGGTGTTGAAATTTTTGATGGTGATAAACAGGATACACATGCAGGTGGTAGTGGTTGTGGATGTTCTGCAGTTACACTGACAGGATACATTTTAAAAGAGATGGCAAAAGGTACATTCAATAGAGTTCTTTTTGTACCTACAGGGGCATTATTGAGTCCAAGTAGCAGTTTTCAAGGTGAGAGTATACCAGGAATAGCTCATGCTGTTGTAATAGAAAATAACCAAGAATAGTGGGAAAGAAGGGACATTATGATTGATTATATAAAAGTTTTCATAACAGGTGGAGTAATATGTGTTATAGCTCAGATTCTAATGGATAAAACTAAACTCATGCCTGCTAGAATATTAGTTATCTATGTTTCATTAGGAACATTTCTGACTGGACTAGGTATCTATGACCATGTTGTAGAATTTGGTGGGGCAGGTGCGACGGTACCTTTAATAGGATTTGGTTATTCTTTAGGCAAAGGAGTAATAGAAGCGGTTAAGACATCAGGATTTTTAGGAGTTTTCACAGGAGGAATGACAGCTACTGCTGGAGGGATAACAGCAGCTTTATTATTTGGTTATTTGGCAGCAGTATTATTCAAGCCTAAAGACACAAAATAGAAAAAATATGGAGCTAACTTA
>NZ_BTPT01000042.1:0-74773 GCF_054408565.1 Vallitalea sediminicola | reverse complement strand
TATCCAATTATTGGATAGTCCCTGTGTTTTTATAAATTTTATATTTTTTCTATACCTTTATCACCAAATTTTATTTTACCTTCTTTTAAAAGTCTACCTATAGCTCTTTTAAATGCATTTTTACTCATGTTAAGTTCTGATTTGATTTTATCAGGAGAGCTTTTATCATTAAGATTCAATTTACCATTATTCTTAATCAACTTATCCATAATCATATTAGAATCTGAATCCATCTGTAAATAAGCTTTTTGTCTTAAACTAATATTGAGTTTACCATCTTCTCTTACTTTAGTTACACGTCCTTCAATATTGTCTCCTATTTTTATACTACTGAAAAGCTCGTTTTTAGGAATTAGTCCGTTGTACTTATTATCAACAGCTACAAATGCACCTAGTTCATCATTAACACTAATAACAATACCTTTGACTGTGTCATCCTTCTTATAAGGCGATTCATTGGATAGATATTTGTAGACATCCATAGTTGCACATAATCTTTCACTTTTATCTACATATAATGATACTAAATATTCATTGTTAACTTGAACTTTATCTGTCTGCTGTCTGAAAGGAAGGAGTAGATCACGTTCTAATCCCCAATCCAGAAAAGCACCTATTTTAGTTTCTTGAACAACTTTTAGTGGAACCAATTCACCGAACATAAGTTTTGGTCTTCTTGTTGTTGCTATTGGTCTATCCTTAGAATCTTTGTAAATAAAAACCTCTAGCTGGTGTCCTTCTTTAATTCCTTCTGGAACTTGTTTTTTTGGTAGAAGAACCGCTTCTTTTTCCTCTTTTTCATCTAGATAATGATCTGTAATAAAACCGACCTCTTCTTTTTCCTCATTATCATTACTACCTAAAAATATCCCTATTGGTGATAATCTTTTTACTGTTAACAATTGTACCTTACCTATTTTTATCATAAGTCACCTACTTTACTTATCTTTCTATAATTATTTTTATTATCTATTGTACTTTTCTTGTATTATTAACATTATTGTACCATTTTATAATACGAAAAGAAATATTATCTATACATATCTTTCAATGTTTTCATGACATCTTCATCTTCAAGATACTCATCAAATGTTACTTTCTTATCAAAAGCTCCTACTGGTGTTATTTCAATAACTCTATTAGCAATTGTTTGTATGAATTTATGGTCATGAGATGTAAACAATAAAGTTCCTGTAAATGCTATAAGCCCATTGTTAACCGCCTGAATTGATTCAAGGTCAAGATGGTTAGTAGGTTCATCTAACATTATAACATTAGCACCTGATAACATTAATTTTGAAAACATACATCTTACTTTTTCTCCACCTGATAAGACTTTAGCCATTTTTAATGGTTCATCACCTGAGAATAACATTTTTCCTAAAAAGCCTCTAATAAATGATTCTGCCTTATCTTCTGAAAATTGTCTTAACCAATCGATTAAATTAGTATCAACATCATTAAAGAATTCTGAGTTATCCTTTGGTAAATATGCTCTTGATGTTGTGACTCCCCACTTGTAAGTTCCTTCGTCTGGCTCCATTTCACCCATCAAAATATTAAATAATGTAGTCCTTGCAATTTCATTCTTTCCAAGAACAATGATTTTATCACCTTTTGCTATAGTAAAGGAAACATTATTAAGCACTTTAACCCCATCAATGGTTTTGCTTATTCCATCCACAGTAAGGATATCTTTTCCGGCTTCTCTTTCTGGGCTGAATCCTACAAAAGGATATCTTCTAGATGATGGCTGAATATCGTCTAAAGTTATTTTATCAAGTGATTTTTTTCTTGAAGTTGCTTGTTTTGCTTTTGATGCATTAGAACTAAATCTAGCAATAAAAGACTGTAGCTCTTTTATCTTTTCCTCTTTCTTTTTATTCTGGTCGTTCATAAGTCTTAAGGCAAGTTGACTGGATTCATACCAGAAATCATAATTCCCAACAAATAATTTAGCTTTACCAAAGTCAATGTCAAACATATGAGTACACACTTTATTAAGAAAATGTCTATCATGAGATACAACTATGACTGTTTTTTCATAATTAATAAGGAATTCTTCCAACCAAGCAATTGCTTTAAAATCAATATGGTTAGTCGGTTCATCAAGTAATAGTATATCAGGTTCGCCAAATAAAGCTTGAGCAAGTAATACCTTGATTTTCTCACTACCTTTTAACTCTTTCATTGTCTTATAGTGTAATTCTTTTTCTATTCCAAGTCCCATCAATAATCTTTCTGCATTAGTGTCTGCTTCCCAACCATCTAATTCAGCAAATTCAGCTTCTAGCTCCGAAGCATGTGTACCATCTTCTTCGCTGAAATCTTCTTTCATATATAATGCATCTTTTTCTATTCTTATATCATATAATTTTTTATGCCCCATAACAACTGTATCTAGTACAGTACAGTCATCAAATTCAAAGTGATCTTGCTTAAGAACTGTTAGCCTTTCCCCTGGGGTAATGCTAACTTCACCTTGAGTAGGCTCTATATCGCCAGATAAAATTTTAAGAAAAGTTGATTTTCCTGCTCCATTAGCACCTATTACCCCATAGCAATTACCTGGTGTAAATTTTACATTAACATCTTTAAATAATTTTTTTGTTCCAAATTGGAGTTCTAGTTCTGTAACTGTAATCAATTGTATTTCTCCTTCCAATATTCACATGTAAAAAGCGTGCTAAGCACGCTTTACGGTTTGTTATATTATACACTGTTTTGATGAAAAAAGAAATATATATTTGCTAATTTCCATTAAATTTTTATGATAATATGCAATTTACTATTAATTACTATTTTCAAAACTTATATTACCATTTTTATCAAATTCATATTTTATCCTATGCTCTATTTGTTTTTGTCCATTTTCAGCATAAATAATAATGTCATTGTCCCATGACAATAAAATACTCTCACTATTGATTACTTCTATTTGTTTTCCATTATTACAATCATATATATGTATACCAATATCATTAGTTTTTTCATCGTACTTATTGGACTGGGAATATATAAGGTATCTATCGTTTATCCAGCCGTAATTGTCTACACCCCATAATTCAGTCAATAAATTTTCTTTATTTGCATCATATAATTTCAATCTATTTCCAGTATACATTGAAAAAAGATTTAATACAAATATATCTCCATCAGGTGATTTTTCTCCATATGTATCAGCAAGTTCACCTTTTAACTTATTATACTCTTCCAATCTTTCCAATTCACAGTTATATATGGAATCCTCATCTAATAATAATTCAATACCTTGATTGATTAAATCTTTTTTTTCATCTTTTATATTATTTATATCATCAGGCAGTGATATCTTATCAGTTATTTCTCCAATATAATTTCCGTATATTTTTAATTTCACATAACTATTATCATCTGTACCAGTGTCTTCTGATTCAACAACAATCCCCCTATTATCATAATTGTAAATAGATAGTGCGGATTCTCCACTACTATAATCATAATCTTTCCATAAAACATCAATAAAATCACTTGGCACTTTAGTTTTATCATAAGCCTTAATAGCTTTGTTTATAACTGTCTTATCATAATTCATTCTAGGGTACATTGATATTTCTTCTATATTTTCTTTTCCTACAAAAAAGATATAGTAATGTTCTAATTTATATCCAATCAATCCTATATCCTCATTAACGAAATGTGGTTTATCATATATTGATGTAATATCTTCAAATGATGAATTCATATCTATTTCACCAATTAATGTATCTTGAAACTCATTATTGAATATCAAACTATAAATATGATTATTATATTCATTATTAGTAAATTGCACCTTTAATCCATCATTATAATAAGTCTGATAATATATTACAGGTCCACCTGCTACCAAATCCGTAGGTCTAGATATAATTTTTTCATATTCACCTAATAAAGAATCCAGCTCCTCTTCACTCCAGCTATTCTCAATTAAAATATTTATAAGAGTGTTATCTGTATCAACAGTTTTTCTATCTTCCGTTTTTTGGTTATCGTTAGTTGTTTTATATACTTTATAACCACCTATAACAACTATTATAATTATACCTAATATTATTAATGATCTCTTCATTTTATCTCTCCCTAATTAAATGTAATTATTATGTAAAATACTATAACCCATTAATCAATTAATTTGCAACTAATTGTCTAATATCACACATATCTAATATTATACAGCAAAACAAATTAATACCAACCATTAATTTATTCTATAATACAGCAAAACCTTTGATTACAAAAATATAATCAAAGGTTTTTTTATTTCTTCAAACAAATATTATTGAGATGTATTATTAATAAAATTATATTATATAAACCATATGGGACTAGTCCAACCTAAATGACCATTCTCTAATACTACTCTAACATAATAATAAGTATCTTTTTTTAACTCTTCCCTATCATTGACAGTTATATCTATATAATTATCTATACAAGTTTCACTATTAAAAATCTCACCATTTTTTATAACTTCAACTTTTTTAATATTACTAGGGGCTATAACTTTTATATTTATATCTCTAGAGCTAGTTTCTCCTTCAATTATGCTTCCCATATCATGACCATTTATATCTAATTTCATTACAGTTCTAGGATGTGTGGATGCTAGAGTCTTACGATTACTCAGAGATTCAAAAATGCTTTCTCTAGTTTTTTCAGAAGCATAGACACCTGTAATTCCTCCATAACCTGGGTTTCCATCATGTCCATCACTATTAGCAGCTGTACCCCATTTCTTACCACTGTTCAGAAAATCAACAACAGTGTTACCCTTAACATTGGCTCTTGCTTTTAATATCATTGGGTGTTTATCATTTTCAAATCTTCCCCATTGGCTGGAATACATCTCACATAATACTTCATGTTCATTATTTTCTTTCCAATTCTCTGTATTAAAACCCGTAAATTTCTGTTCTTGTTCATCTTTTCTAGGTCTTCCATTGCAATATCTATGTAAATGCGGTATTGATAAAAATTCTTTTCCTTTATAGAAGCTCCACATATCACCAATATCTAAGACATCTTCTGTTGGATACTCATAACTGCTTAGAGAATCTCTAAACAATACAACAGTATCTCCCCTTTTACTATGAAGTTCAACGCCTGGGAATGTAACAAGACTACCTTTTTCGTAAAATTTATCTGATTCGATTCCAATTTTATCCCAAGTAGCTTTATCTACATTAACGCTTCTATCTTCATTAAACATAAAGGTCTGTTCAGAAATACATATATAATCAAGTCTAGAAACTTCTTTAGCATATAAATACCCTTCGCTAGGATATGCTCCACAATCATTATCTCTTATGTTAGCAGTAAGATTGGAATGAGTATGTATATCTCCCCAGTATAGATTGTCAGCTGAATCATCACATATTAGAACTGCTTTTTCAACTGTCAAATTTGTATCTTCTACTTCTACTGTTATTTCATAAAATCCTTGTTTACTTACTTTACCAGAAAAAGTATCATTGAATTTAGATACTACAGTATTTTCTTTTGTATCTAAATTACATATTATCAGCTTGAAATTATCAGTATCATATTCAAATATTGGATTGTTGAATCTATCTACTACATTGATATCAATATTGAATTCTTTCTCAGCTTTTATAATCGATGGTGCTGTCAAAACTATTCTTTTTGCTTTATCGGGTACAACTTTCACTAGTGGAAATGCCTTTATCTCTTGATAATCACCATTTCCCTTTGAATCAATATACACTTTATAAATTAAGTATGTACCATTAACTCTAAAAGAAAATTGTGAAACTCTTGAAGGTGTACATTCTCCTTCTAACCAAGGTCTATCAACACCTCCAAATTTGATTTTAATCGTTTGTCCTTCTTTCAAACCATTATCCAGTGTTACAACAGCAATACGATTACTATCTACCCATCCTGTTATATGACTAAAAGCACTTGGAACTTTTTCAATTCTTACATCCACCTTAATATCATCTTCTTCACCTACAGTATAGATGTAATTGGGTTTCCAATAATCATAAGTTTGAAGATATTCTTCACTTCTTTGGTGTTGATATGCCGGAACTAGAATCTTAATACTTCCACCTTTTTCTATATTTTGTTTTGCACTAAATTGTAATTGCCACTCTAATTCACCATTAACAACTAACTCATCACAGATACTAACTATCAATGTCCCTATTTCGTTATTAATCACATGCTCTTTCATCGCTCATTAACTCCTTTATAATAGTATTATCATTCATTACTTTCATAATGAAAGTAAGTTAACAAAAAAATAGTCTTTTTATCCTAACTAAATTTTAGCATAAACTATAATTATTTTCAATATGAATAAATATATAACTTATATTATTTTGCACACTTATACATTAAACACTTTATCCATTATAAGGGCAGTAGCACTATGCTCTATCATTAATTTTTCTTTTGACCTGATTACCCAATCAATTTCATTTAATTTTGTATCAAAAGATAACTCCTTTACGTTGTTCTTTAAAATATTTAGAGCATCATCATAATAATCAAAAATCTCTCCTGATATAACAATAACATCTGGATTAATAACCACCAATAGATTCGAAACAGCTATAGCTATTTTTTTAAGGGCATTATTAATTATCTCCACACATACTTCATCATTAGCATTTGCCATTTTACATATATCGGTAAGCTGAACATCCGTAACACTTTTTTTATACTTATAAGTGTTTTCTATTGCTGCTTTTGAGCAATAAGCTTCTAAATGACCTTTTTTACCACAATAACATTCTTCACCATCTGGTTGAATTATCATATGTCCAATCTTACCTGCAAGATTATTTTTTCCTCTCACTAATTGATTATTACATATAATACTACCCCCAACACCTTCACCTAAATATATGTATATCAAACTTTTTTTACTGCTACTTAACTTGTTATTAATCAGATATTCTCCAATTAAATCCGTATTGGTATTATTTTCTACAATTATTACGCAATCATATCTTTCCTCTAAAAAAATCTTGATAGGTACATCAACAATACCTTTTTTAAGCTTTAATATTGTACCTGATTCATAATCTAATATACCTCTGGATGCAACACCAATACCCAACAGCTTGTCTTTGCTTATTTGCGCATTGTTAATAGCAGTCATAATTAACTTGTCTAACTCTTCTAATAAAATATCTGCTTCATCTATAGATGTTATACTTAGAGTATCTTTGTATATAATCTCTGACATTAGATTAGTTATACATATATATATATTGCTCTTGGAAATATTGATACCTATAATATAGCTAGCATTCTTATTAACAATAAGGCTTATGGGTTTTCTCCCTACATAAGTATCTTCTTTACCAACTTCCTTAACCAAGTCTTCCTTAATCAGACTTTCAACGATTCTTGAAACAGAAGGTGCTGATAGTTTTAATGTCTTCTCTATGTCTGTCCTTGATATTGGTCCATCTTTTAATATCATCTTAAAAATTTTAATTTTATTTATTGATTTCATTTGAGATTTACCCTTTTTTTCAATCTTGAACAATAAAATCTCCTCCATAACAGTTTATTCAATTGATATTATATTAAACAAAATATGAGATTTTTTCAAGAGTATTGGATATAAAAATAAAATAATGCTATTATTGGTTAATATTTTTTGTTAATAAATTAACAAAATCATTGACTTTTTTTTAATTTTTGTTAATATATATATGAACCTAATACAATGAAATTTATGTATTAGCACAGAGAACAATTACATCAATACACTTGGCAATTACATATAAAATATAATATACTCAACACTTATGTATTGAAACATGTTGTATGACAACTCAAAATTTTATTCAATATATTTATGAAATTTTATAGGTAATAGATAATTATTTTATTAAAGGAGTGGTTAAAATGTTAACAATTAATATCTGTATAGGTAGTGCATGCCATTTAAAGGGATCATATTCAGTCATTTCAAAACTCCAAGAACTAGTCAAAGAGCAATCTTTAGAAAACAAAGTTGAAATAAAAGGTGCCTTTTGTCTTGGAAGATGCACCGAAGCAGTATCCGTCAAAGTAGATGATACTATATATTCAGTTAATCCCTCTACTACTGAGGATTTTTTCAACAATGAAATCTTAACTAAGTTACCACAACAATAGGGAGGTTATTATTATGAGAATAATGGATTTTTTACCTGCTAATTGTAAGAATTGTTATAAGTGCGTAAGAAATTGCCATGTAAAAGCAATAAGAATAGTTGATGACCAAGCACAAATCATGGAAGATCATTGTATCGGTTGCGGCCAATGTTTCGTGGTCTGTCCACAGAATGCTAGAAATATAAAAAGTGATTTAAGTGCTATAAAAAATTCTATACAAAGTAATAAAAAGATGGTTGTTACATTAGCACCCTCTTATAGTGGTATATATAAAAAGCCTAAAAAACTTATAGCTGCTCTAAGAGCACTGGGTTTTGAAATTATAGAAGAAACTGCAATAGGCGCAGAAATTGTAAGTGATCTCTACAAAGAATATATGGGCAATCATAATGACAAGAAAAACCTTATTACTTCATGTTGTCCTTCAGTTAATTTATTGATTCAACGTTATTATCCAAAACTATTACCTTACCTTCTCCCCGTAGTATCCCCTATGATCGCTCATAGCATACTTTTAAAAGAAAGATATGGTCAAAATTCATTTATTACCTTTGTAGGACCTTGTATTTCTAAAAGATGTGAAGCTTTTGGCTATCAAGAAACAGGTGATATTGATGCTATTTTATCCTTTGAAGAACTTGATACATGGTTAAATGAAGAAGGAATACACCTTAATGATCTAGAAGATTCTTACCTTGATTCATCAGCTTCATCTTATGGACAAAGATATCCTCTAGAAGGCGGTATCTTAACAGGTATCCAAGATGATATTACTAAAAATGGATTCCGTTCAGTAAGTGTCACTGGAATCGAAGAATGTAAAAATCTATTTGAAACAATATCAGAAGAAGATGTTGGCAATCTATTTATTGAAGCTAATATATGTGCCAATGGTTGTATTAATGGGCCAGCAGTTAGTAAAAATAGTGAAAATGTTCATCTAAGACAACTTCATGTTGATGATTACTTAGAAGAAAAAGATATAAATGGCTATGAACTAGCCAATAAAAAAGTTTATAATCGTTCATTTACCAATAATCATGTTACCAAAAAACTTGCTTCTGAAGAAGAAATAAAAGAAATACTAAAATCAATGGGTAAGGTTGTTAAAGAAGATGAGCTTAATTGTGGTGCTTGTGGTTACAATACATGTCGTGAAAAAGCTCAAGCTGTACATGAAGGTATGTCACAACCTGAGATGTGTATCCCTTATATGAGAAGTAAAGCTGAGAAACTATCAAACATCATCTTTGAAAGCACACCTAACATAATCTTATTATTAGATGAAAACCTTAATATAGTTGATGTAAATCCAGCTTGTGAAAGTGCTTTCTTGATACATCCTAACTTATCAAAAGGCAAATCATTATCAACATACATTGACGATAGTGATTTTAGGCAAGTATTAGAAACAAAACAAAATGTTGTTAATAAAAGAGTTATTTATAAACACTACAACTTGATTGTTAATGAGACCATATTGTTTTTGCCAAAGCAAAATCTCATCATGGCTATTCTATATGATGTTACTAATATAGAAAAGAAAAACCAAGAACTCATTAATCTCAAGAAAAACACTTTGGAAATTGCTGATAATGTTATTGAAAAACAAATGCGTGTAGCTCAAGAAATAGCTAGTCT
Source organism: Vallitalea sediminicola (assembly GCF_054408565.1). NCBI lineage: Bacteria > Bacillati > Bacillota > Clostridia > Lachnospirales > Vallitaleaceae > Vallitalea > Vallitalea sediminicola. The sequence continues at coordinate 64,972 of NZ_BTPT01000042.1, read as the reverse complement.
CCTAGGTGAAACCACCGCTGAAACAAAAATCACATTAATGAAATTACAACAAATTGTTTTAGGCGAGGAAGGTGTTACAAAGTGAAACATTTTATTGATATTTATCATAATAGCATTAATAAATACGGCGAACAACTCTGTGGTGACAAAGTAGAAATAATACGTACAGATGATAGTGTAATTGCAGTTCTATCTGATGGTTTGGGAAGTGGTGTAAAAGCTAATATACTTGCTACTCTAACAGCAAAAATAGCAGCAACTATGCTAAAAGAAGGCGCAAGTATCAAAGACACAGTAGATACAATTGTCAACACTCTTCCAGAATGCCAAGTAAGAAAGCTTGCCTATTCCACTTTTACTATGATAAAAATTGATAAATCAGGAGAAGTATATATTGCAGAATACGATAATCCACCTATCTTCATATATCGTAACGACAGAGATCTCGCCTTAAACAAACGCAAAATAGATATTAACGGTAAGACCATTTTAGAAAGCAATTTCAAATTGAAGGTTGGCGATAATATCTCTGTAATCAGTGATGGTGCTGTTCATGCAGGTGTTGGAGCGCTTCTTAATCTTGGTTGGCAATGGGATAATATCAATGACTATCTAAGAGATCTTGCAAAAGTTGAAAAAACCTCACGTAACATAAGCGGGAATTTCATTGGGGTTTGTAACAATCTCTATGAAGACCATCCTGGTGATGATACCACTATAATGAATATTAGAGTTCGTGATATAGAAAATATCGATCTGTTTACAGGTCCCCCCGAAGATAGAGATATGGATAAATGGATAATCAATAAATTATCAAAAGGCAATAGCAAAAAAGTAATCTGCGGAGGAACTACTGCAAATATAGCCGCTAGAGAATTAAACCGAGAAATCTATGTAGACATAGAAACTATGGCCAAAGATGTACCTCCAATGGCATATATGGATGGTATTGATTTGGTAACTGAAGGCGTTCTTACATTAAAACAAACTCTTGAAATCCTTAAAAATTATTCAAGAGAAGATTTTGCAACTAAAGCTAATTATCTTAATGAAAATAATGGTGCTAGTAAACTTGCTAATTACTTGATAAATGAATGTACACACATACATTTCTGGGTAGGAAAAGCTGTCAATCCAGCTCACCAAAATCCTAATTTCCCTACTAGTCTAAACATTAAATTAAAAATTGTAGGTGAACTAGCCAATGCATTAGAGGATATAGGCAAACAAGTAACTATAACCTATATCTAAGATATACTATACATTATTCATATTAAGTCTATATACAATTGTTTTCATGATTCAGGAGGAATACAATGAGAAAATTTGAAACTAATGTACAACTACTAAAATACAAAGTACTGAAAGAAGTGGCTTCATCTACACTAAATAATTCATTAGAAAAAGATATACTAGATATCCAAAGTAAAATTATACCTGGTCCAAAACCAGAAACCAGGTGCTGTATATACAAAGAAAGAGCTATAATAACTGAAAGAGTCAAGTTAGCAATGGGTGGTGATCCTGACAATGATAATATAATACAAGTTATTGATATTGCATGTGATAGCTGTCCTATTCAGAAATATTCTGTTACCGAAGCTTGTAGAGGCTGCATAGCTCACAAATGTAAAGAAGCCTGTCCATTTGATGCTATAGATTTCTCTGGACAAAAGGCTCATATTGACACAGATAAATGTAAGGAATGTGGTAGATGTGCTAATGCATGTCCTTACAATGCAATTATTGAGATCCAGAGACCTTGTGTTAAGGCTTGTAATGCAGACGCAATCAACATTGACCCTAATACTAAAAAAGCTTCAATTAATTATGATAATTGTATCAGCTGTGGAGCTTGTGTATATCAATGTCCTTTTGGTGCTATTATGGACAAATCATCTATCGTAGATGTAATTAGGCTCATTCAGGAATCCAATAATAATGATAAATATAAAATTTATGCTATGATTGCACCCGCTATTTCCAGCCAATTCACTTATGCGAAAATAGCACAAGTAATTACAGGAATCAAACAATTAGGTTTCCATAATGTTGTTGAAGTCGCCTTAGGTGCAGATATAATTGCATATTATGAAAGTACCCAAGTAGCTAAGGAACTTGAGGAAAAAGAATGGATGACTACATCTTGTTGTCCTGCTTTTGTTACATATATCAAGAAAAACTATCCTGAACTTGTTGATCATATATCAACCGCTGTATCTCCTATGATTGCTACTGCACAACTTATTAAAAATACTGATCCTACAGCAAAAATTGTTTTCATAGGTCCTTGTACAGCTAAAAAATCAGAAATCAATGAACCTGACCTTAAAGGTGAGGTTGATTATGTTCTTACATTTGAAGAATTACAAGCATTGTTTGATGCTCGTGATATAAAAGTAGAAGAATGTGATGAAGGCATTCTTGATAATGCTTCATATTTCGGTAGAATATTTGCTAGATCTGGTGGTGTTACGGATGCAATTAAGCATGTTGTAGAAACCAATAATCTGGATATTGATATCAAACCTGTTGTTTGTGACGGGCTTACTGAATGTTCTAAAAATCTAAAATTAGCAAAATTCAATCGTTTACAAGGTAATTTTATTGAAGGAATGGCTTGCGAAGGTGGTTGTATATGTGGTCCAGCTTCACTCTCTCATGGAGCTAAAGACAAAAAAGAAGTAGATAAATATGGTAAACTGGCTATTGAAACAACCGTAAATGATGCTATCAGAATATTTAATATGGATTCTCTTAATCTTAATAGAGAAAAACATTAATAAACTTATTAACCTCTAACCTTACATATATTTTGTTATGTCTATATGGTGATTATAATATACCCTTTCCCTAATCATTGTATAGACATTTTACTATTATTTATAATTATGGATTTCTGCAATCAATCTTTTATTTTACAATCTGCGCAAGTACCTTGCATCACTATAGTCAAGTCATCTACATTAACACCATATGTACTTTCAGTATAGTTTCTAAGTTTCACTATATCAAGGCCCAGCTTAGGGTCATCACAATCAAACACCTTTTTACATTCTTTACACTTAAAATGAACATGGGAACATTTTTCACTAAAAACTTTTAATTCATAGTAATTTATTTTATCAATCATTATCTCATTTATTATTCCTGCTTTAGTTAATAACTCCACTGTTCTATATACTGTTGCAAATCCTATTCCAGTACTTTTTAATATGTCGTATATATCCTCCACTCTAATATGCTCTTGGTGATTCAAAAAAACTTCTAGAACAGCCCTTCGCCTTGAAGTCAATTTTATGTCTTTTTCATTCAATAATTTTTCTATCATAAATAATTTACTTTTCATATCATCACCTCTACACTTAGTTCTCTTTCATTTATTTTTTAATCAAATATGGATAGCAAAGTTTAATTTTATAAATTAAAATGTAGAGTGAGGAGAATATTTTCCTTCTTTGCTACCCATATACTATAAAATACCTAATTCTCAGTTATTATTCTTCGCAACCTTCATCATGATGTGAATGGTCATGACAAACACTTCCTGTAGATTCTAATTTACCTTCTAAATAACCTTTGATAACTTCATCTAACTCTCCTGAAGCACCAACAATTACTGATATATTGTTTTCATTAAAAAGTTGTTGAGCTGTTGCACCCATTCCTCCAGCAATAATTACATTAACATTTTTTTCTCCTAGAAACTTAGGTAAAAATCCTGGTTTATGACCTGGATTAGCTACTAATGTACTATCTTCAACCTGATTATTTTCCACCTCATAGATTTGAAATCCTTCACAATATCCAAAATGTCCTGAAACTACATTTCCTTCCTTTGCTATAGCTACTTTCATTTAAAATTCCTCCTTGTTTTTTTATTTAAATTTATTTTATATAATTATTTAGTGTTTCCCAGATTTTTTTAATCTCTTTTGCAGCCATACTATTTTCATATAGTACAATAGGCTTTAATTCATTTATTGATTTTTCAACAGTCCTGTCAAAAGGTATCTTACCAATAAGATCAATATTTTTAGCCTCACAATAAGTTGATATATCATTTGTAACCTCTTCATTAATATCATACTTATTAATACATACTAATGGCTTTATTTCAAAATACTCAACTACTGATAGTACTCTTTTAAAATCATTAAGTCCTGATTGACTTGGTTCAACAATGATAAGAGCAATATCACAGCCAGTTACTGAAGCCATGACAGCACAACCTACACCAGGTGTACCATCTAATATATACATATCATCTTTTTCACCATAACTCAGTGCATTTTTTCTAACATCAGTTACTAGTTTTCCAGAACCTTCAGCACCTACTATCATTTGAGCTCTTGATAATATACCTTTAGATGTTTTAGTAATTATTGTATCCCCTGTCACTTCATCTTCCATTGTAATAGCATCATAATCACAAACCACTGTACATGCTGCACAACCTTCGCACTTCAATTCTTCTACAACACCTTTTTTTATGGCATCATATCTACACATGCTTTCACAAGCTCCGCATGAAGTACACTTATCTGCATCAACATGTGCTACCTTAGCGCCTTCATATGGTTCGCTCTTAATATCTTCACCGCCTAAAACAATATGAAGATTAGAAGCATCTACATCACAATCACATTTTATACTATTTTCACTAAGGTAGGCAAATGATGCTGCAATAGTAGTTTTTCCTGTTCCGCCTTTTCCACTTATTATTACAAGCTGCATCCTATAGCCTCCTCTATGTTGCCAATTATGTCAGTAAACATCTTCTTATAATTATCGTTATTAATCAGAAGTTCGCCTTTAGAGTACATAACTGCAATATTCCTGTCAAAAGGAATAGTTCCAATAATATTAATATTTTCTTCTTTGCAATATTTTGATGTAGTATTATCTTCTTGTGACATCCTATTGATAATAACTCCAAAAGGTATATTCATCTTACGTACTAATTCTACTGCAATTTTCAGATCATGTAAACCAAATTCTGTAGGTTCAGTAACTAATATTGCATAGTCAACATCTAGTAATGGTTTAACTACATTACAAGAACTACCTGGTGAACAATCTATAATTGTAGTCTTATCATCTATCATACCCTTGAGTTTACTGATAATAGGTCCTGCCATAGGTTCAGTAACATTAAGTATTCCGCTAAGACATTCCATATCATCACTATCGCCTACTTCAATCTTACCTATAGGTCTATCTTTTTCTGTAATAGCCATAGTTGGACATACAGCTCTACAAGCACCACACCCATGACATAGTTTTTCAAAAAGAATGACCTTGTCAGTATGAACCAACGCATTGAACTGACAGATATCTATACATTTCTTACAATGTATACATTTATCTTCATCTACATAAGGAACTGGTATACATACTTCCTTACTTTTTATATTTTGTGGTTTCAGAAAGATGAATCCATTAGGTTCTTCAACATCACAATCAATATATCTAACATTAATTAATTTAGCAAGATTAGTGGATACCGTTGTTTTACCAGTACCTCCCTTACCACTTAAAACCGCGATTTGCATAACGTATTCCTCTTTTTCATAATATTTATCTAATGTACTAGTTATTATTTTCCTATTCCCATATGTGATGCTCCAGGTTTATCAATGCTGATTAATTTACCTTCAGTATAGTAATCTGCTTGCTCTTTTATCTTATCTCCTAACATCCTATATATCTTAATATTAGCTGCCTCAAGAACTCTAATAGCATTTGGTCCCAAATTACCTGTAATAACAACCTCTGTACCTTTATCGACTACAACTTGAGCTGCTTTAATTCCCGCTCCCTGAGCTGCTTTAGCACCTTCATTCTCTACAAATTCATATTCTTTTGTCTCATCATCATAGATAGCGTAGAATGGACATCTACCAAATCTTCCATCTGTTAAACCGTTAATATTGTCTACTGTACTTGAAATACATATTTTCATTTTTATTACTCCTTCCATTTTATATTAATAATAATGGTTATATACCTTCTAGTAATTAATTCATTATTATATTTTATTTATCCTCCTCTATTATATACCCATTATTGGCAAATGCCAATAACTTTTTTTAAAATTATTAAATTTCATCAAAAGACATATGTCCTATCAGTGTTGTTTATAAATATGTATAATGATATAATAATATTGAATAAACTAACAAGTTTATCCATAAGATTAAATTATATAAGTAACAATTAGATATAACTTATATAAAAATTTATATTGTAAAGGAGAAAATTTAATGAGTATACCAACACCACATATTGAATGCAAAGATAAAAATCTTATTTCTAAGACAGTACTAATGCCAGGTGACCCTTTACGTGCTAAATTTATTGCAGATACTTATCTTACAGATGTTGTAAAATTTAATAACGTTCGTAATATGTTCGGCTACACTGGAAATTACAAAGGTAAACGTATTTCTGTTATGGGTTCAGGAATGGGTATGCCAAGTATAGGTATTTATTCTTATGAATTATTTAATTTCTATGATGTAGAAAACATTATCCGTATAGGTTCATGTGGCTCTTACACTAAAGACTTAAAACTATATGATGTTATTTTAGTTGATGAAGCATGGTCAAAATCAACTTATGCAAAAGTTCAAAATGGTTATGATAAAGATGTAATTGAAGCATCAAAAGAATTGAATGAACAAATTGCAGATCACGCTAAAGCACTTGATATCCCTATCGTTAGAGGACGTATTCATTCATCAGATGTATTTTATTCTAGTGACTTGGAAGTATACAAGAGCTACAGAGATGATCATGGTTGTTTAGCAGCTGAAATGGAATCATTTGCTTTATTTGCTAATGCAAAAGTATCTGGTAAAAAAGCAGCTTGTATATTGACTGTTTCCGATTCAATTGCTACTAAAGAAGAGACAAGTAGTGAAGAGCGTCAAAATGCTTTTACTAAGATGATGGAGATTGCTTTGCAGTTTGCTGAATAAATTGGGTGATTTTATTAATTAGCTGACGATCGTGTAGGGAGTATAAGGGAATATTTCGTCAGCCAATTAAACATCCGTGTTTAAAAGGCTGAGTTCGCCGTCCATGGCTCACTGCTTCATATTCCCTTATACTCCCTACACTCGGTATTTGAATCATACCTTTTATTTTTTAAAAAATGTAAAGAGCTAAAGAATAAAAAAGTAGAACTTTTTATATTCTACCCCCGAAAATTCCTTCTTTGACTTATGTTTTAGGAGGAATTTTTTTATGTATTAAAATAATATATATTATATTTTTAGCACTTATAATCATAAATCTTGGTGATCATCCAGAATCTCCATAAAAAATTACAAATTAAATTAATATATTTATATAGTTAAGATTTTGCTTCAAGTACAATATATGTATGATAAAATTTTTATTGGAGAGGTGAAATTATGGATAGCAATTATATATTATCACTATTAAATGATGGAAAAGTACTAGATAAGAATGAAATAGTACAATTATTGAATGTGGTTAATGGTTCAAGAGATTTTTACTCGATTTTATGTAAGGCGGATGAATTGACTAGAAGTGAATTTAATAACAAGGGTATAATATTTGCGCAGATTGGTTTGAATGCTGAACCTTGCTCGGTTAACTGTAAGTTCTGTTCTATGGGTGAGAAGCATTATTCTTTGGATACTAGTTGGAGGAAGTCTGTTGAGGAAATTTTAGTTGAGATTAGGGATTTAGTTGAGAAAGGTATTGATGATTTATTTTTGATGACTACTGCTGATTATCCTATAGATGATTATCTTAAGATAGGTATAGAAGCGAGAAAAATCTTGCCTGGGGATGTAAGGTTAGTAGCTAATATAGGTGATTTTGATGTGGACGTAGCAAGGCAATTAAAGGATGTTGGTTTCACGGGAATTTATCACATTAACAGATTGAGGGAAGGTATAGATACTGAGGTCAATACTGAGACTAGATTGAAAACCCTAGCTGCTATAGCTTCAGAAAACTTAGAATTATACTATTGTGTAGAACCTATAGGTCCAGAACATAGTTATGAAGAGATTGCTGATGAGATAATAAGGGCTAGAGATAATAATGTTAGTGTTATGGCTGTTATGAGAAGGATACCGGTGAAAGGTACTCCGTTATTTGATAAGGGGCAAATATCTGCTAGAGAATTAGCTAAGATTGCGGCTGTATCTAGAATTGCTTCAAGACCAAAACGAGCTATGAATGCTCATGAAGTGACTCCTATGACTTTAATCTGCGGTGTTAATCAATTGTATGCTGAATATGGAGCAAATCCTAGGGATCATTTATCAGTAACAGAAAAAAGCAGAGGGTATTGTGTTGAAGATATTAAACATCTGTTATTAGATGCAGAATATGAATTATAAATGATATCTTTCCCAATATTAACACAGTTCATATAATAAAAACAATATAAACTTGTTAGAGAATAAGGTTTTGCCTATATATAAAATAGCCATTACCATCTATGATTGTTAGATGGCAATGGCTTATATTCATTCTCATCGTGTTCTTATTTTTGCTTGCGAAATTTTTAAAATTTCCTTATGGCATACTGTTAAGGGTTATGCATACATTGAGTATGATACTTCCAAAGGAAGGAAGAGAGCTTGGGTTTATGCTATGAACCTTACAGCTACAAAACCACCCAGAGAAATAGGGATTATGCCAGTAGGTACAAAATTCAGATACCCAACGGATTTCCCAAATTATCGTAGTGGTAAATTTCATGGGGGAACAGATATTGCTAGCGCAGAAGGTGCAACACTAGGAGATCCAATAAAAGCATCATTTGCTGGAGATGTAGTAAATGTTGAGACAAGTGTAAAAGGAGTCGATCATTCTAAGGGTTTCGGTAACTATGTAAAAATTGAATCAGAAATTAATGAAAAAAAATATCGAACTTATTATTGTCATTTGCTTTATGGTTCTGTAAGTGTATCTAACGGAGACAAAGTATATAAGGGACAAGTAATAGGCAAAATGGGGAATACAGGACATAGTTATGGCCCTCATTTGCATCTGGAATATAGAGTAGAGCCTTATAGCCCACGTGCCTCACACGTTGTGGATCCAAGGGAATTTTATTAATAGTTAGCGATGGAATAATAAATTAATGGTATAATCGATTAAGCATAGGTATAAGAAAAGAGGCTCCGTTGTATTAAAAGGACTCTTTTTTTAAAAATATAATTAATCATTTTTCTTTATAATATCACCAGCTAAAAACTTATACTCTCCATCTGCAAGTTCTATTATAAAAGTGCCATCATAAAAGGTAGGGAATTCTTCGTCGGGTTCTTCAATTAATGTAAATGTAATGTGTGCTATTTCATCCTGAAAGACCACCTCATCGATTTCTTGGGATACATAAAGCCCCCCAACGAATGGAGTATAGGTATAGGTGTCGCTGTTTGCATCATATTCTTCTATTATTGAGTGATCTATTATGGTATTAAATGTACTTAATAGATAGTCATCAATAATTTTTACTGGAACTGTAATACTAAATGTCTCTTCATTGAAGTAGGGATAAAGCTCTGGTCTTATAGAAGTAAAAGAGTAGCCAGCTATATAGGTATCATTAACAATAGGAAGTTCAGTAAAGTAGGATGCATCTACTTTTTTCTCTAAAATCAGCTTATTCACTTGTTCTATAGGAAGAATGTATTTATTTGATTCTCTATCATAATACGGCTCTATAAGTTCTTTTCCTCTAAAGGGTTGTAGAGGGTATGTACCTCCAGTTACAATGTAATTAAATGCTTTATTAAAATTAATATAATCATCTTGTGTAAAAGAAAAATCATTATTGAAAGTTAGTAGATAATTAGAGATTATCATATTTAAAATAGCATCATTTAGCTCAGGTATATTGTCTTTTATTATAGGATATGTTGAATCTGATTTTTGTTCTATACTTGGGTTATTTAAATTGTCTGATGTTTTTTCTGTACTTGTATTAATTGAATCGTCTAATAGTTCATCTTCGTTATATTCATCTTGTTTTTGAGTATTTTTCATACAACCCGAAAAGCATAATATAATTAATAATGGTAAAAGTAATTTTTTCATAAATTAGTCCCTCCAAATAATTTTTTATATTTTCATTTTAGAAAATACATTCATAATAGTAACACATTTTTTCAAATAAATATATTAGATAATAGAAAAGGTATCACCAGCATTTTAACAAAAACTTACTCTAAGACAATATAAGATAGCATCACAAAATTGCTTAACGTTGAAAATTAGCACTTTGCTGACGCTAACCTATTTTCATCTTTATGTGAATGTGATATAAATATATCCCTAATGCTAAATTGTATCCTACAAACATGATATACTTTCCTTTTAGATGTTGGATGACGACGATTTTTTACTTACTTTGTTTGCATGAATTTAAAAAACTTATGTACGTACGATAGCTAATAATTGCCAAGATGCTGTCAGAAATTTATTTATTTTCTGGCAGTATCTTGGCAATTGTTTTATGTATTTTCAATTTTACCCAAGTTAAAACACAAATAACTTTTTAAAACAATGTTTTTTCAAACTCTGACCAATGACAAGCAATTATACTATAATTCCTGTAAAATTTATTTTCTTAGTTGGAATTACTCCTATTTATGATGAAATTCACTAATATTAATGCCTTATAAACTGTATATCATTGCTCATATAGATTACGTAACCTATAATCTATATAGCCTCAATAATTTTAATTATCAAATCCGATAATCCCACATTATAACCACTAAATGCATATACTACGTTCAGCCCTTTATTAGTTATTAAGATCAATGGTAATTTATCAGGATCAACATATACCCTTCTAGCTATAGGAGAAGCATTACTTGCTGACTCATCATAATATACTTCTAATTTAGGATAAGCTTCTAATGTTTTATTCAATGTAGTATTCGTTAAAGCCTCCTTATTTCTAAGTATAAAAATGATTTTGCAATTAAGTTTATTCAATACACCTTTATTCTCTAACATCTCATTAAGTACATGCTCTGTAGGCTCTTTACCTTCTTCAATCCAGATGACAATATTTTTACTATCATCTATTATGTTTCCTGCCTTTACTACCTTATCATCTTGGTCCCTCAACTTGAAATCATTGATTTCTATATTCTTGAACATATCCTCTAATTTGCCTTGACGTAAAGAAATTCCTAATTCTTTTTCTACAAATAATATAAAGCAATATTTCTTAGAAAAAATACTTCCATTTGGCATTCTATTGGAGGTGATAATTCTATAATTACCAGGTTCCAAGTCTAATATAAGTCTGTTATTGACCCACTTCCTATCAACGAAATCCAGTGTTTCATAAACCCCATCAGTTAATTTAGCAATAGTCCAGTTCAACCAATAAGTCCAGTTGGTTCTATCTTCATTAACTAGAGTTAGTCTGGTAAGATTTTTTTGTAATATATGATTAACGTTAATGAATTTCTCATCATTATAATATTGTATCTCAAGATTCTCTTTGTCTATTCTTGCTGGAATGCCTAATGTACGGCAAATGGCAACAAAAAGAATTTTCTTGGACATTGTATTTCCCTTTTTCATCCTAATCAAATCCACTGGATTAGTGGATAACGGACTATACTCTAACCTTGGAAGGTCATTAATATATGTATCAATATAATTCCATATACTAATTGGTTGACGGATAAAGCTATTTTTCCTATCCTCATCAAAATAATCTAATATGAACTTCTTATAATTAGTAATCATCTCAAAATGTATTCTAGGATTCAATATATAATTGACAAATATATCGTCAGAATACTTGTTCTTGTACTGACTTGAATAGATTAAATGTTCTTGTAGAACATCTTTAGTTATATCAGTAAAATCCTTATCAGCAAGACTATTCAACAATTTTATTTTATCTTCTAATTCACAATTGGCTATATCACTATCTATGAATGCTTTAATTTCTTCATGATTTCCTTTTGATTTAATGAAAATATCTCTTAATGATTCATCATTATGATTATTGCCATTCATTAATTCTAATTCTGATATATTATCATAATCATAGAAATTACTTTCTTTCTGTTTCCTTTTATTATTAGATTGTGAGAATCGTTCTTTACCCTGTTCTTTTTCCTTATCTGTCAATTTAATAGCATATTTCATATTATCTCTTGGTGGAATAATATCAATATCTTCATTCCCTATTTCTTCAATTATAAATTCGTTCCAAGAGAGCACTATTATATCTTCTTCTCTAGTATCTATAAGCTTATTAAGAAATCTATTATCCTTAACAGCATGAATATAAATATCTCCTAATCCCAGTGTTATCTCAGCTATTCCATCTTCATTGGTAACAACTGTAGCAACTGGGAAAAACTCTGAATAATTAAGCACTTCAAAACGGACATTTACCTTATCTATAGGTTCATTATTAGAATCTACTACTCTAACCTCTATTTTTCTCGTATCGGCGTAATTATTCACGCTATTGATAAGTGTTGCTTTATCATTTTTTGATATTATTTCTTCATCTATTATATGTTCCATATTGTTCATTGAAGTGAATATTCTACTATTAATCAGCATAGCCCTAGATGCAGCCGCTGTGAACCATCCAATATTAAGTGAAGGTTCTGGTTCACAAGCGCCAAGATAATTCCACTTACCATTACACCATACCTCTACCCAAGCATGATTATCGTCACAGTGTGACCATCTAGGTACGTATACTTGTCTTGCTGGAATTCCTACACTTCTCATTGCTGTAACTGTAAAAGTAGACTCCTCACCACATCTGCCGTAAGCCGATCTTAAAACGGTAAGAGGCGAAGCTGTTCGTTCATCAGTAGTTTGATACGTAACTTGTTCTAAGCACCAGTAATTAACTTCAATCACAGCTTCTATCATACTTTTATCTTCTATTGTATCCATGAGATTATTATAAAAAACCGCTCTACAATCTTCTATATTTTCATTATTCACACGATAGAACATCACATATTTCAGGAATATATTTACTGGTATATCCTTTCCCCATGGCATATTTTCTCTTATAAACAATCCATGTTTCACATATTTCAAGTAAATATCAAAACTATAATTTGCTATATCACTAAGAGGCATGCATGTATATAAGAACTTAATACAATATTGTTCCATTTCATTACAATCATCTAATCCTCTTAGTATTTCATTTTCTTTATATCCTATCAATTGCAGAACTTCTTCAAAATCTGAATCAATAGTTTTTTTAAGTTCTTTAGAAAACAACATATATAACACCTTCTTCTTTTATTATTATATATATTGAACTTAAATATCTATACACCCATTGAAATAAGTTCAATATATTTTCCAATTATTATCTTATTAATTTTTCTAGAATATCTTTTACCTGTGATATTTTTTTGGAACTTGTCTGCCAAATAGTATATTCACTCAATGAAGCTAGACCCATATTGACTTCTTCTTTTCTGTATTTCATAGAACTATTAATAATCTCTTTCCCTGACATATGATAAGAAGTTGCCCCAGTCACTTGAAACAATTCTTCAATTATTTCAAATTTGACACCGCCACCTATTAGAATATCAACACTGCCTTTTGCAGACTTAACAAGTTTTCTAATAAGCTCTTTTCCTTGGTAACATGTATTCTTTTGTCCTGATGTCAAGATTGTATTAATCCCTAACTCTTTTGCTTGTTCCAATGCTTCTAATGGGTTCTTGCACATATCAAAGGCACGGTGTAATGTTACATGCATTCCTTTTACAATATCCATTATTACCTTGATTCTATCTATATCCAAAGTACCATCTGGTTTCAGTATACCTATTACTATTCCATCAGCACCTGCTTCCTTAAACATCTTAACTTCTCTCTTAATTACTTCAAATTCATCATCAGTATAACAAAAATCCCCGAACCGTGGACGAATCAACACATTGATCTTAATATCAACATGTTCTTTTACCATATGAAAAAGATTGATACTAGGGGTTGTACCACCTATAATCAGATTACTGCATAATTCAATACGGTTAGCGCCACCTTTTTCTGCTTGTATAGCTGATTCTAATGAATCTACACAACCTTCAAGAATGTACATCTTATTCGTCTCCCATTCCAAATAAAAAATAAAGTGTTGTAACAACTGCGCCTGTAGCACCTTCAGATTGATATTCGAATATAGGCGGAGTCACCCATGCAGTACCAGCTATATCCATATGAATCCATGGCAGTTTATCTGCAAAACTTCCAATAAATAATCCTGCTGTTACTGTACCTAGATAATCCTTGCCCATATTTTTAATATCTGCTATATCGCTTTTTAACATATCCCTATACTCATCATATATAGGAAATCTCCAATATTGTTCTCCTGATTTTTCAGAGGCTTCTATTAATTTATCATAGAACTCTGTATTATTAGTTAATACCCCTGTTGTTGTAAAACCTAATGCTGCGACAACAGCACTTGTAAGTGTTGCAATATCTATTACTTTATCTATACCTTCTACTTTTATACCATATGTAATTGCATCTGCAAGAATCAATCTGCCTTCTGCATCTGTATTGATAATCTCTATTGTCTTACCTGACATAGAATCAATTACATCCCCAGGGATATAACTTTCCCTTGAAATACGATTTTCGCAGGCTGGGATAATTCCCACAACATTGGTCTTGATTTTGTTCATTGCCAATCCATATATAGCTCCAATAACCGCTGCTCCACCAGCCATATCACCTTTTATACCCGCCATGGTATTACTGGCTTTCAAACAATATCCGCCTGTATCGCAGGTAACACCTTTTCCAACTAATCCAGCAACCTTATCACTTGTAGAATCGCCATTATAACGCATTATAATTAATTTTGGTGAATTACCGCTACTACTACCTACCGTCAGAAAAGCCTTCATATTTAACTCTTCCAATTGATCTTCTTCAAGAATCTCCACTTCAAAACTAGCTTTATCACCCAATGATATAACTTCCTGTGACAACAATTCAGGTGTTAATCTATTAGCTGGTGCATTAACCAAATCTCTAGCTATAATTATGCCATCTATTACATTCTCTGCTTTATGTATTATTTCTTTTACCTGATTAGTATCTTTATGGATTCCTTGAAGAAAAACATTGTACTCATATTCTTTTTTATTAGTCTTATATCCGTAGAACTCATAATTACCTAATTTGATACCTTCTACTAAGTGAAATAAACATTGACTATCAAACCTTTGTATAAAAGGAGTGATGTCCATACCATATTCCTCTATACCTGTTTTCTTCATCTGTTTTACACTTTTGGCTACAACTGATTTTAATTTCTTCATATTAAAATCATGGTAACCACCTAAGCCAACAATAACATAGAATTTATTGGATACATATACATTTGTTACCGAATACAACTTACCTTCTAAAGTACTAGATAGATTTCTAGCTTTTAACACTTCATTTGGTATATAACTTGAATCATCTTCATATAAAAAAATAACCTGCCCTTTGTAATCTTTTTTTCCACTAACACTTATCATATGGCTTCACCGGTTTTTTTATTTATATTCTATACAGAAAACCTCATGCCCTTCAATCCTATCTGCTGTAAATAGAATATATTTACCTTTCCTTTTGTATTCAATAGCTTGCTTATTAGAAATATTAAAGAGATGAGCAACTTCTTTATCTCCTACAAGTACTTGGAATGATATGTTATTTAGAGGAATGATATCTTCAATAGTATATAGATTCTCTGCCCTTTTTTCTGCTATATAATGTAATACATGAAGAATATCTCTATTTTCTTCACACTGGGTATTCATTGTAGTTACTATTGTAGAAGGTCCATCATGCTCAACATACTTTTCATCTAACAACAATCCTATTGCATCTTTAATTATCATTTTACACCATATAGGACTATATTGTCGATATGTTTTAAATATAGGATGTGAAAAATATATTACATTATCCTTTCTTGTAACCGCTGGATATCCTTTTTCTCCTGAAGATGGTGTATGCTGATGTGAACAGAATTTCTTTCCTTCCCTATTGAAATAAGGTTTTATCGTATCCATAAGTATAACACTATCTCTAGCTTCAATCTCTGCTCCTCTTAGATACATGACATACTCTTCTTCAAACAGCTCCTTACCAATAATGCCATTAGGATAAATAAAATCTCTATAATATGGCGATTCCTGTTTATAAGATACACCGTATAGACTACCACTACCATTCTCTGTATCTATACATGAATGATAACTTCCTATAACTTTTCCACCCTTATCTATATATTCTTTTAGGATGTTTTCTAATCTAGATGAATACTCTATATCGTCAGGTAATATCACAATTTTATACTTTGATAAATCAGTGGTACTATCTATTATATCAAACTGATAGGATAACTCTTGTAACATTCTTACAGCTCCTACTAATGCAGGCGGTAAACCTAAATCGTGGTCTTTAGGAGTATAATATTCCTCTGGTGTCATAACCCCTATTTCTGTTAAAGCTTTTGCACCTATACAATAGGGTTCTTTCTCTTCCACTTGTTCATATACATGTCCTATCAAATCATAAGCTCCACCAGATAATTTTCCTCTTGGATCAAGTTGATCTCCTATTGAACATCCTGCATTCATTGCAAGCATTTGAAAACATTCAAATTCAAGGGCAGCTTTATTTTTCAAGGAATGGAAATCTCCCCAATAAGTATGAAACTTTCCTGTCATTCCAAGAATTTCCTTCCCAAGATTTCTTGCATATCTTACAGTCGTAGGAAAATGCATATATCCCCATCCACCACTTGGTAAAGATTCTAATTCAAGATGAGTATACTCATTCAAACTATCTTTTAATGCGGGTCCAACATGAGAACTATTATAGAAGATACTAGTACCCGGTACTCTTTCATTAATAAAATTAGTTATCTCAGTCTTGAATTCATGTAGCATTTCTAACGAGTATGCAATTCTATCAGTTTTTTCTTTTGAATCAAATCCTAACTTGGACATTTTCTCAACACATTTTGGACAGTTACAATCAACTTTAAATAAAATATCCATAAAAAATCCATCTATATTAGAGACTCCCACTACATCAATAATATCTTGTATATGATTTTTAAAATATTCTCTGTAACCACTGTTAAGACAAATTGTATTATAGAAATGTGGTTCAGGGACATTTTGACTATTAATGTACTTACCTTCTTCATCGACTGCCAACCATTCCGGATGTTTTCTTGCTACATATCCATCCCATTGTACAGTTGTATAGATAGGTACTTTTATATCATACTTATGACAAGCTTCTATCTGCTGTAATAACAAATCTTTTTTAGCTAGACTTGGATGTATCATTTCTGGTTGTGCCTTGGACGGATAGTATAGATATCCATGATGACATCTAGCAAAACATGTTATAGAATCAATATGTGAATCTTTCAATGTCTTTGCGAAATCATCTCCATTAAAATTCTCAGCTACACTTGGTATATATTCACTTGTATGAAAATCCAAATGAATTTGTCTATATCTTAAATCACTCATAATTGCCCTCCATTTAATTCTATGTCTATGATAATTTATTATATATCATTTAACCTTTTATAGCACCTGCAGCTAATCCGCTTTCTACTTTTTCTTGGAATAGTAGATATATGATAAAAGGCACAAAAACAGTAATGATAATTGCTGCCATCAACGGTCCATATTCCGACCCTCTTTCACCATTAAAATTAAGTAATCCTAGTGAAATTGGTTTCAACTTATTATTGTTAATGAATAATAATGGGAAAAGAACATTATTCCATGCACCTAAAAAGTTGAAAATTGAAACTGTAGAGATAGCTGGAACTGTCAGTGGTAACATTACTCTTGAATATATTTGAAAATATCCTGCTCCATCAATAATTGCCGCTTCTTCTAGAGATGCATTAATACCTTTCATAAAAGATGTTAAGACAAATATACTGAATGGTAATGAAAATGCAACATATAACAGAATGAGAGCAAAAATATTATTTTTCAAGCTGAATGAACCTATTATATATGCAACAGGAACAAGAATTGTATGCATAGGAATCATCATACCCAATAAGAAAAATATCCCTAGAAACTTATTCAATCTAAAATCAAATCTTGCCAATACATAAGCAACCATTGACGATACAACAACTAAAATAAGTACCGTTGAAACCGATATAAGAATACTATTAATAAAATAAGTACCCATATTCGCTTCTTTCCATGCTGTAATATAATTACCTATTAAAAATTTCTGAGGTAATCCAAAAGGATTATCAAATATTTCTACATTTCCTTTAAGTGATGATAATAATGTAAAGACCATAGGTCCAACAAAAACTAAAGCCATCATTATTAAGAAAAAGTATACTCCTATTTTTTTCAATGTTCTATTTGATTTCTTTTTAGTCTTTCTCATCTCTTCACCTCCATCACGCTTCTCTTTTTCTCATGATCCATTTACTTCCTAACGTAAGAACTAGAGCAATAAATAATATAATAACTCCTATAGCACTACCTACACCATAATTATCATATCGAAATGCCTCATAATACATTAATGTCGTTGGCAGATTGGTAAGTCCATTAGGACCTCCTTCTGTCATAACAAAAATCAGGTCAAATACTTTGATTGTTCCGATTATATCCATCAAAATACACATACTGATAATAGGTTTCAACATAGGAATTGTTACATGAAAGAATTTTTTGAAGCTTGTTGCCCCATCAATAGAAGCCGCTTCATATACTTCATTAGGTATAGTAGTAAGACCCGCCAAAAGAATAACCATATAATACCCTATTCCTGCCCAAATATTAACAAATATTATTGTATTTATTGCTGTACCTGGGTTAATCAACCAACTTGTCACTAAACTTTCAAGTCCCATATTAGATAATAAGTGGTTGAGAGAACCATTAGGCATGAATATGAAATACCATAGTAATCCAACAGCTGTCAAAGGAAATATAGTCGGTACAAAAAATACAGCTTTGAAAAATCTATATCCTCTGAATTTAGCATTTATCGCTACAGCCAATAACAAGGCTATAGGTGTATGGAATAACACACTGAAGAAAACCATTCTCCCCATATTCTTCAATGACAATATAAAAGCTGAACTTTGAAAAACAGATATGTAATTCTTAAAACCTACAAAATCAATAGGCGCACCTTTTATTCCATTCCATTCAGATGCTGAAAAGAAAACTGCACCGATCATAGGTATGACCATAAATAATATATATATCACTAGCGCTGGAATCAAAAACAATAGAATTTTTGTTCCGTCCTTTTTGCTTTTTATTTTTCTCAATGTTTTCTCCCTCCCATATATACAAAGAGAATTCTAAGTTGAATAACAGCTCCAGAATTCTCTTTTGTATTATTAATTCAACTTTCTCACTTCAATATTCTATGCAGGTAAGCTAATTAAAAGGCTTTGCAGAGTAAAAATATAGGTGTTTCTTCTATCTTTTTATTCTGCTAACCAAACCTGCATCCCTTAATTTACCTGCATTAAATTAAAGGTGGGAAAGTTGAGTTATTAACTTTTATTTATTTTGATTTATCAATTTCTGCTTGAATCTCTTGCGCTGCTTCATCAGGTGTATTACCAACGAACATACCAACGATTGAGTTTCTAGTTCTATCCTGCATAGATGCTAACGGATCAAAATCAAATACATCAACTGCAATACCTGTAGATGTTCCACTCAACTCTACAACATCTTGGAACAACTTGCTTAGAGAACCTTCATCTAGTACCATATCATTTCTAGGCATAATACTCTGAGCTTCTTCTGCATATCTTTTTGCTGTATTAGCGGATGTAAGCATTTTCATTAATTCTATGGTATATTCTTTCTCTTTACCTTCTAATTTTCCATTAATCATCAAAGGATTGATTGATTGCATATCATGATCTTTATACTCTGCTTTTTCTTCGAAATATGGGAACTTAGCAATCTTGATATCCTTGTAATACTCTGTCTCTTCTTCACTTGTGAATTTTCCAATATTCCATGGACCAGTGATAATCATAGCTGCATCACCTTTTAAGAATTGAGTTATGACGATATCATCACTTAGACCAGCAACACCTTCTGGAAAAGCACCCATATCATATAATTCTTTTACATAACTAAGTGTTTCTACAACTTCTTTATCTGTCCATTTCATAGATCTATCACCAAGAGCCTTTGGTGCATCTGCTCCTAACCATTTGTAGAGAATGTTATTATGTAGATGCCCTGCCATATAAGTTGATTTTGCTCCAAGTGCGATTGGAGTTTTATTGATTGCTTTTATTTTTTCAATTGCAGCTTTTAACTCATTCCATGTTTCAGGGAATTTATCGATTCCTGCTTCTTTTAGAACTACTTCGTTATAAAATACTCCTATTAACCCTGATTCAGCTGGTACACCATAAGAACCATCAAAGCCAGGGACCTTGTAATAATTAACAGCACCTTCTGTTAATCCTTCACTCCATTCCTTATCCGCTTCATATATTGGATCCATGTCCATTATCATACCATTCTTGATATATTCACCAAGATTAGATACTCCTTGAATCCTAAATATGTTAGGCAATGTTCCTGAAGCGATATCTGTTTTTAATTTGTTATTAAAAGATGATTCATCTCCTTGTGATTCATCAATTATCACTACATCTGGATGTTTATCCTCAAATTCTTTTAGAACATCTCGAAATATCTGTGCTGACATACTTGGACCTGCTGATCTTGTCAAGAGTCTAATCTCAATCTTTTCATCTTTTGAATCCTTAGATGTATCTTTTGAAGTATCTTTTCCACCACAAGCTGTTAATCCAATACCCATTGTCAATACTAAAAGTAACGCAATAATTTTTTTCATTGTTGTACCCCCTTGTTTTTATATTATGATTCATTATCGCAACTGTATAATATCAAAAAATACACAAACTAACCATAGACATTTTTCATATCTTTTGTACTTTTTCTATATATTTTTTACATATAAAAAATTTTCATGTATACTTATAGTACATTTACATAATTTATATTTATAATCAACTATCATACTATAAACATTGACAAATTTATCAATAGCTCATAATTAAGGTGGTAATATTCATGACTATAATTTCTACAAAAGTACATACTCTATCAATTAACACAAAGATTTTTTTAAGTATCATAATGACCTCTGCAATTATTATCTCACTAATTTTTATAATTACTTCAACAATTATTGTTTCTCGTCAATTTGACCTTACTACAACTTCATCATTAAATGAATTGAACTATATATCCAAGCAACTTGAATTCTCTCTCACTACAGTTGAGAACTTTGGTAAAACTATAGCTGTAGATCCCATAGTGCAAGAATTGGCAAGTAAATATAATAATAAAAATCAATCATTTACGTATTTGGATTCTATAGCTCTGAAAAATAGAATAGATACAATAATCCAATCAACGAAATTCATTCATTCTGTATCGATTTACAGCTATGACAGAAATCTGTTAGCTACAACAGATACATCTGCTACTTCACCGGATATTCTAGGCATTGATATATCTAGAAACATCTGGATCTCCAGAGAAAAAATGCTACCCTATATGGTTAAAGATACAATAAATGTTGTCTCCTACTTGCAAGATTTTTATAGCTACGATCTTGGACAATTATTAGGATATATTGAAATATCTATTCCTGAAACTGCTATATCAGATATATACAGCTATAATTCCAAACATGGTTATGGTAATCAATTCATTCTTGATAAGTATGGCTTAATTAAAAGTACAGATGGTTTTTATAAACTTTATCAATATTATGTAAATTTTTTGGATGTTGTTGATAATAAAACCTCAGGATATACCTTTATTGATGGTAATATTGTTTTCTACAAATATTTCCCCAAATTAGATTGGTATATAATGCATGAAATAAATAGAACTTTCTTTTTAAAACCCTTTTATACTATTATACTGATCTCTGCACTTATTGCATTATGTGGTATAATCTTAGCCACTATATTCTCTCATAAAATATCAAAAACCATTACTTCACCAATTCGCAAGTTGATTGGTCATATACAACACGTAATTGAAGGTAATTGGGAACCAATGGAAGAATTACAGGTAGATGAAGAAATAGGATTCCTTTATGGTGAATTCAACAAAATGCTTACAGCTCAATCAAAATTGACTAACGATCTTATCAAGGAACAAAAAATGAAACAGAAATTATCTCTAGACTTACTACAACAGCAGATAAATCCTCATTTCTTATACAATGCTCTTGATAATGTCTGTTCTCTTGCAGAAATTGATGAAAAAGAAAAACTTACAGATATAGTAATGAATCTTTCTCAGTTCTATAGAGAAATCTTGAATAAAGGAAGTTCTTTCATTAGTATAGAAAACGAATTATCCATAATAGAATCTTATTTGCATATTATGCTAATTAGGTATTATAATAAATTTGAATATACTATTGATTGTTCAGAATCATTAAAAAACGAAATCTGCCTCAAACTATTATTGCAACCCATTGTTGAAAATAGTATCTATCATGGAATTAAGGAAATTGAAGGAAAAGGGATTATAAGAATCAGTGTTGAGGAATCAGATAATAATATAGTATTTACTGTAACCGACAATGGTATAGGAATTACAAAAGAACGATTAGCAACTATATGGAGCGAAAATGGAAGCGGTTTTGGAATTAAAAACATAGATAAACGAGTAAAATTATACTATGGTAATAATTATGGACTTAATATTATCAGTGAATCCTGTAAAGGCTGCATAGTTACTGTTACCATTCCTAAAAGAGACTAAGATAATATATTGGAGGTTTTATGATGTTAACTGTTTTAATTGCTGATGATGAGTATTTTATTAGACAAAGACTAAAAAAAATTATTGACTGGAAAGAATTAGAGCTGGAATTCATTGGTGAAGCAGAAAATGGAAACGAAGTTATTAAAATAATAGATAATAACCAAGTTGATATACTAATGTTAGATATAAAGATGCCAATAAAATCGGGAATTCAAGTAGCAGAATACATTATGACTAATAACATCAATACAAAAATCATTATATTAACTGGTTATAATGACTTTCACTATGCTCAAAAAGCTGTAAAATTCAAAGTAGAAGATTATCTTCTAAAACCAATTAATAAGAACACATTAAATGAAGCGCTACTATCATGTAAAAATACAATATTGAAATCTCTTGAAAAACAGCAAAAAATATTTGATTATAACAATTACCAAAAACGTACATATCTATATAATACCATCTTAGATTTTAATAATATCCACAGTCTCCATAAACAATTCCCAGTCCTAAAAAATTATGATTCATTACAATTCATAGGTGTCTTCTGCCCTAACGACCATGATAATTATATAACAGCATTCATTACTTATTTAACCAAACACTTTAATGAATTAATTAAAGAAACTGTTCTTGTGCAATCATTCAAAGAAAATGAATCAGTTTCAATTATTCAGTTTATAATAAAAATCAAATACCATTTAGAGATTAATTATATTAACCGATTGATTGCTGATTATATTATTAAGTATGATAATATTTTTATTTCTGTCGGTGACTTCATTCCTATCAATGAAAATTGGACAAGAAATTATAATCTAGTATGGGATCTACTTTATCAAAGATATTTCATCGATAACAGTATTATATTAAGCAATCAGTCAACATCTCTAAATAAAAATAAGCACAAATCAATAACTATAAGAAAAAAATTATTACTATGCTTGAATTCTAAGGATTACAGAGGTCTTCACAAATTGATTGATGACATCTTTATTGATATTAAAAAAAATGCTTCAAAAGATTATCTAATTCTATCATTAACGGAAATATTTGTTACTCTAGAAATTAATTTCCCTGACCAGATCAATTCTAAGAAATGTATCAATAGTTTTGTACAAGAGTTGATATCAGAAGATTATTCCCTTCAACATCTACAAGATATAGTTGTAGCCTATACTAATCAATGTATGGATTACGTTAATCATGAAAAACCCTCTAATACCTCATTGGTTAATAAAGTGATTAAATACATCCAAAATAATTATGTAAGTCCCTCTCTATCAGTAGCTGAGATTTCGGACTATTTTGATTTAACTTCTACTTATCTAGGAAGTATTTTCAAAAAAATAGCTGGCCAGTCCATTCTACAATATATAACAGAACTTAGAATGGAACAAGCCAAAAAACTTCTTCGTACCAACAAATATAATATTACAGAAATTTCACAGATGGTTGGATACTCAGATGTATTCTACTTCAGTAAAAAATTCAAGAAGATTCACGGATGCTCTCCTAAGCATTATTCTTCTTAAGATTTACTATTTATTAAGATACTCATCGGTACATTCAACTATATAATCAACATCTTTTTCGCTGACGTCATTATTGGTTACAAAACGCATAATGCCATTTTCAGGACCATTGACTTTAATACCTTTTTTATTGTAATAGCTGATGATATCATCATAATCAATATCCTTAGTTATTTTGAAAAATACCATATTGATGTGAGTATCTTCTAAGAACACTTGAATATTGTCTAAGTCATTTAATTTAGCTGACAAATTCTTAGCATTTTCATGGTCAATATGCAAACGTTTTGTCATGTCTTTCAATGCTACCAATCCAGCGGCAGCTAATATACCAGCTTGGCGTAATCCGCCACCCATAAGTTTTCTATTCTTTCTAGCTTTATCAATAAAAGTTTTAGTTCCTGCTACAATAGAACCAACAGGGGCACATAAACCTTTTGACAAACAGAACATTACAGTATCACAATATCTAGTAATCTCTTCTGCCTCAACGTTAAGTGCAGCTGCCGCATTAAACAACCTTGCACCATCTAAATGTACTGGTATATCTTTTTTTCTGGCAACCAAATATATTTCTTCTAATACTTCAACTGGTATTACTCTTCCATTAGAATGAGCATTCTCCACACATATAAGTCCTGTTTTGGGATAATGCAAATCTTCTTCCCTTATTTTACTTTTTATCTCTTCTACATCCAATATTCCCTTATTACTTGTAAGAGTTCTAAGTTGAACACCTGCAATTACAGATGATGAACCAACCTCATGTTGAACTATATGGCAATCATCACCTAATATCACTTCATCACCACGATTACAATGTGTAAGTAGAGAAACTTGATTTCCAAAAGTACCACTTGGTACAAAAATAGCCGCTTCTTTACCAACTAACTTGGCAGCATATACCTCTAATTCATTGACTGTTGGATCATCCCCATATACATCATCTCCAACAACAGCATTAAACATAGCTTCTCTCATTTTCATCGTTGGATTAGTTACTGTATCACTTCTCAAATCAATCATATTAGTATCCTCCTTCGTAAAATCTTGTTATACATTATAACATTAATTACAAACAACTAACATTAAAAATCAAATATATTTTATATTACCAAATACCAACTCCTTAATAATTTTAATTCACTAGACTTACAAAAACAAAAATAAAGGCATCCAATATGTAATCAGACACCTTCACCTTAATATTAATTATAATATTCTAATTATAAACTTCAAACTCATATATTGATGGATCTCTACCCCAACCACAAGAATCTGTTTTTGATGATGTAATATATAATCTTACCTTACTCGATTCTATAGGCTCAAAAATATTAATACAATAATGACCTATTGTTGAATCTTCAGTAATATCTATCCAATTGCCATCATCAAGATATTGTAACTTATATCCTGTAACCCTGTCTAGGAATTCTCTTAATACAATCTTGCTGAAAACAGTTGGTTCTCCAAAATCAATTTCCAACCATTCACCTGGTCCAGTACCCCCTGCTGCATTCCATCTAGACATGAGATTATTATCAGTTACATGATCAGCTCTATAGAAATCATCATTATTATGATAACTTGAACAGCTTACATTCTTATTAGAAGCAAGATTATATCCTAGATCACTTACTGGAATTTCATCACTATCACTGTATAATTCGAATTCATATATTGATGGTTCACTTCCCCATCCGTTAGAATCCTTCTTCGTGTCAGTTACATACAGCCTTACTTTATTAGATGTTACTGTATCAAAATTAAAAGTATGTACCGAATCATCAACATTAGTTGCAGCTGTAATATTAACCCACTGTGTTCCATCCCAATATTGAAGTTCATATCCAGTCATCCTATCTAGGAATTCCTTAATGACAACCTTATTGAATGTAACCTTTTTGTCAAATTCAAGCTTCATCCATGAACCTGATTGGTCGCTATGTGCCGCATTCCATCTTGTGTTAATAGAACCATCAATAGCATACTCATCTATATTATCCCCATTCTCATAACTAGAAGTACTTACGTGTGCAAAAGGAGCAATGTTTTTACTTGTTGTATCCTGATTAATTCCTGTAGCATTAACTGATATATCAACTGGTCCATTATGATTGATTGTTATTGTATATTCTTTTAATTCTTCATCCCAAGATGCTGAATAATTATAACCATTATTACCCTCTATACTAGTTATACTTGGCTCACCATCTGTAGCTCCCTTAATCTTAATGATACTCTGACGCAACTCATCATCTGTAGGATTAGCAATATACTGATTACGGACATACTCTTTGATATCATTCTTGAACTCGTAATTAGGATTATTCCATACATCTGTTTCAGCATCAATGCGATAATTACTTAGATGTATATCAAGAGAATTTTCACCTTCTTCAATAATGCTGAAAGTATGAGGGTCAATCTGTCCACTTATACTTGTACAGGTATTTATTTTAAGGGGAAACTCAAAAGTTGTAGCAATATTCTCATTCTCATGAGGATTAGCAATAAACCAGTTATCATCAACATTTACAAACCAAGAATCACCAATCCCTATAGAATGATAAATAGAATTCATAAGATTGACCTTTTCATAAACCGATGGAAAATGACCATCATATTTATTAGAATGAAGAATGCTAGTAAAATGATTCATCTCATCTTCACCTGACAGAACAGGTAATATTGGTATTCCAAAATATCTTCCATTGGAAGGCATCCATTCATGCTCACTATTATCTGCACCATATAATTTCTTGAAGAATTCATCATCCTCCAATGAGCCTGGCTTCTGCTCTGTTGGATGGAATGCAACCTTAACTTTATCATATACTTCCTGTTTACTTGGAATGATAGAATCATTAATCATTTTTCTTATCAATGGTAAGACAACATTATTGAATGCTGGTGTCAGCTGGTCTGATTCCATAGATGTAAAACCATGATAAGGACATTCTAATGAAAAAACATTAGCGCCAAATGCCATATCCTGCAACCAATCAACCCCATATTGAGCATCTGGGAATGTAAATACTTTCTTCCATTCATCTTTTCTGAATATATCTGTCCATATAACGGATTCAGGTTCTTCATATAGTCTTGAATAGCCTGCTTCAGCCCATAACCAGTCTTCGGAATTACTTCCCCAATTCCCAGCTAAATCTGACAACCAGAATCCCATTGCTGCTGCTGGTGTAACAAAACGTTTACTTTTTCCATTGTGCTTATCCATAATAATAATATGCTCACTGTTTTCCTTGAACTTATTGAAGAGTTCATTATCAGCTCCTGTTTTCAGAAAGACATGTGTAGTGAATGTAGCCATATCCTGCCATATGAAATAACCACCTTTCGCTGCTACTGTATCAATGGTATCTTTCATAGATTGTATTGTACTAGCATCTGGAGTGACTACACCTAGATTGGCAACACTAAGCTCAGCAATACACAATCCAATAAGTACAGAATACTCATCAAACAGCTGTGAATAATATGATTTTGGTATATTACTATGAGTATTGAATGATTCATTTTGAATAATTACAGGAACACCTAATTCTTGTGCTTTATCCAACATGCTTTCAATCCAATTCCTATTGACTTCAGTATAATTGTAAGGAGATTCAGGTAAAATCATGATGGCAAAATAATCTTTGACATCATCTGGTAATACAGTCCAAAAAGCTTCAATATTTTCTGGTCCCTGATCTCCATAATAGATATTGTAGAAAAATAAAGGGTTATCTTCCGATATAGGTCTTCTAAGAGGTGTTGACGCTTGAACATCATGATTGATATTGAATACACTAGACATAGAACTAAATAAAAATATTGATATTATGAAAAGACTTACAATTCGTTTCATTATTCTTCCTCCATATGTATATTTTAAACTGCATTGAACTTCAAGAAAAAGGCTATGTAGTAGTATTCTAGTAGAAATATTTTTTGTGTAAGTCAAATAATACAGCTCATATATCATCACCTCTATTATAACTTATTTATTCCATATCTTAATTATATTGAATTAGGTATGATGGATATATGAGCATTTTTTTACATTCCTTATCTTTTATTTACTTATCAGTTTCAAAAATATAACATATGTATTATTAGTAATAAAAAGCGTATTTTTCCATTGCATCCATTAACGCCTTAACATTTTCCAAAGGAATTCCCGGATAAAGTCCATAGATCATCATAAGGCCTCCTTCCTTCCTCCCTATTTTTTTCACTTCTTCTTTAATAAGTGCATCAACTTGCTTCGGAGTACCATTTGGAGTAACAAATTGTCTATCAATATCAAGCTCTATACAAACTTTTCCACCGAACTTATCAGCTATCCAATCAACACCATTAACATTATCTTGCATATTGATTACTTCTACACCACCATCAATAAGGTCATCTATGAGATCATGTAAATCCCCATCAGAATGCATATGGACAATGACCCCTTTTTCACGAGCTGGTTTCATTAATCTCTCATAACTTGGTTTTATGTATTTTTTAAAATAATCAGGTGATATCATAGGTCCTTTCTGCATTCCTAGATCCTCAGCATAACCCATCACATCAACACCTATTTCAAGATATTTATTAACGATATAACTATTAAACTCTTCAATCATATCAATTAATTTTATAAGGTTCGGATGATCATCAACCATATCAAAAATAAGATTTTGATAACCTCTGATATCACATAACTGAAGGAAAGTATGTCCATGTCGTAGTCCTCCAAAAACCAAATCTCCATTTTCCCTAGTTTTTTTAATATCTTCGTCTATTTGATTCCAGTCAATATTACCAATGCCCATACACTTTGCAGCATTTGGTGCCTTATAGTTTTCAAAGGCTCCCCAATCAGCTAGAGGATGCTTAGTCACCGTTCCTGTAATTCCATCCATAGATGTTTCCCATAAACAGCCCCAGTCATCTACGAACGGCTCATCTTTACGTGCACAATTAGCGAACTTAGGTTTATATATTCCTTCTGGTCTTTTGAAGTCAGGAAATAAGAACTTATGTGTCTCAATTAACTCAAGAAGTTCTTCTTGTGGATAATGCTCCCAACAAGAATCATTAATATGAAAAGCCATAGGTATATAGTCAGGTTTTTCGAATCTTACTGTTTTCAGATAATTTATTTTATTATTCATTATATTTACCCCCTGTTTTTTTACTATATTATATCAATTTTATTTATAACTTTCTTTCAAATTAGTAACGTGCTATAATATCATACAAATGAAATAAATATATAGGAGAGATTAATAGTGAATAAAAAGACTAGTGTCAATGAACGCTGTGTAGTTGATTTTTCAGTTATTGATGAAGATTTCTCTTTTACATTAGGGAAAGTAAACTATATAAAAGCAAGACAACCTCTTAATGCACATATTCATGAAAACAAGATAGAAATAGTCTATATCGTAAAAGGTGAACAGATATATAATGTAGAAGGCTTAGATTATGTAGTAAAAAGTGGAGAGGGTTTTATAGTCTTTGCTGACGAACTACATAGTACAGGTTCCAATCCTGAAGATAAAGCTTATTTCTATTATTTCATTATAAACCTAGAAAAACATAAAAACGATTTTATAGGATATGGAGATGTTGAAGGTAATAACATTATCAAGTTAATAAATAATAAGGATAATCGAGTTTTCAAAGGTTCAACAGAAATAGCTGCTACCTTTGATAGATTGATCCAAATCCCTTTTAGTAATATACCATACAAAAAAACTATCATCAGAAACCTTATCTCTGAATTATTACTTAACATAATAGAATGTAAGAACAAAGATGTTTCTGATTATCATAGTGATACTATGAAAAACATAACTGATTACATAGAACAGAATATATACAACAGCATTAGTATTTCTGAACTGGCTGACATATGTGGCTTGTCCGAAACAAGATTCAAAATAAAATTCAAAAAGCAATTTGGTATGCCTCCTCATGAATATATTCTAAGAAGGAAAATACTTGCGGCCAAGATTTTGTTACGGTCATCTAGTATGACAATGACTGATATAGCATATACATTATCTTTTTCTTCTAGTCAATATTTTTCAACTGTCTTCAAAAGATTTACTTATATGAGCCCGAAAGATTATAAAAAAAGTACTGCCAAAGAATCATTATAATAAAATGCAAATAGGCTGTCTTATATAATACATGTATAGATTGTTAATGTATTATAAGACAGCCCATTTTATCATTTACTATTTATTATATTGAATTCCACCTACATCATATATGCAAAGCTCTTCTATCTTGGGTTCAGCTGATGCTGAATCAATATATAGCCTTACTTTGGTTCCTTCAACTAGATTAAATTCTATTTCTTTTGAATTTCCTATCGTTGTTCCTGAGTAAGCGTCTACCCATGCTGAGCCATTGTAATATTGTATTCTGAATCCACTTACTGCATTATCCCTTTCATTGATGACCACTCTATCAAATGACATCAATCTACCAAAATCAACTTCCAACCATACTCCTGAAGTTTCTCCATTAGCAGACCAGAAAGATTCCCTTGTTCCGTCTACAGCACACTCTGGTATTGTTTGATAAGTATAACTAAAATTACCTGCACTACCAAATAGATAATCATGTTTTGATGATGCATTGACACTTTTACCTATCACAAGATTTTGATCACTGAATGTGCCAAACTGTACAATACTAGGATTAGAATCAGCAGTATCTATGTATAATCTCATTTTATTGGTACTTACTGTTTGGAACGACTTATTTACCTGTGCACCTATTACATTATCACTATAAATATCAATCCAATCATTACCATTCCAATATTGCAAACGGTAAGATGTTATATTATTACCATTTTCTTTTATTTCTACTCTATTTACCTGAGTCTCATGGGATAGATCTACTTCTATCCACTGGTCATTTGCTTCACTAGCTGTCCAATAGGTTAAATCATCACCATCAACAGCTTTATTTGATATATCAGAACCGTTCACTGAAGAAGCAGCAGTTATTTTATTCAATGAAGAATCAATTGGACCAATATCTGGTTGTCCATTATCTCCATTAAGAATTATATATGGAGTATGACTCTCTACATATATATTAACCTTACCATTTGTTACTGGTATTTTTTTAATATATGACCTTCCGCTTTCTGTAAGCTCATATAAGTCAACAAATGAATAATTACTCCAATTTGATGGTAATGTCCATTCACGTAATTTTGCACCATCATAATATATGAATATTTTTTCTGAACCATCTGGTGATGGAATAAATCTGTCATAACCATCAGCTATAGTAACATCTCCATGAGTTAGACTATATTTATTTTGAGCTTTATCCCATCTAGAAATTACATTATCCGTAAAATTCAATTTATACTCAGTGTTATTATCTGTCCAACTTAATGCATTGTAGTTTCTCATGTATGCCGCTGGTAAAGCATAGATATATGTATCAGCTACTATATCATCTTTCACACCAATATTAAGGTTTCCCCATCTTTCGTTAGATGAAAGCACTCCCCAAGTTTCTTTATATCCTGCACCTGGGTAATGATTAGAGTCTTCGTAATACTTGGCATATATTGTTTGTCCCTCATTAATGAAATTATCTACTTTTGAATCTCCCCATCTGCTTTTATATACAAATATACCATTTCTGCGATGTAATGGCTGATAATACTCAGTAGCCATATAGACTCCTCTTTGTCTGAAGCCGTCTGCCTGCATCTTCATTGCAAATCTCTCTTCTGCATCATAGTAATCATCATATGGACTATTTTTGACAAGCATGACATCTTGATATATTACTAATGGTTCCCAATAATTATCTAGAAATTGATTCCTTCTAATATCCATAGTACCTTTTTTATAGTCTTTGAAATGAGATATTGCATAAGCAGTTGGTAATGCACCATACTGCCAAGATTTTATTCTATGACCGAATTTATTCTTAGCTAATATATCGTCATCGTAAGTAGGTGAATCTTCATACATATCATCTGCATTGACATGGAAAGATAATTCTCCATTGTAATTTTTGATTTTTGAATAGTATTCAACTGCTGTATCCTTACCGCCTAGACCTGGATTAAATACTTGATTCCAATCTGGATAATCATCATCATGTCCATGTCCATTCCAACCTACATATGCCATCACATGGTTAGAACCTTCTGTCTGATAATATATCTGTTTCATGAAAGCTAAGGTTTGAGGATAAGTAGTTTTTATCTGTGATGCTCCTCCTAATGTACCCTTTTCATCTTGGTATGCACCTTGTACTTGGTGCCAATTACCTCCATTTTGAAAGAAAGTTTTCAAATCCTCTGGCAATTGTGGCAACTGATCTCGTACCCATATAGCTCCATCTTCCCAATTCACGTATGAGTTGTTATTAGTATCACTCCCAATAAATGTTTTACTCTCAAACATTAAATCTGGTTTAATACCTTTAACTCTATAATGGTATTGGTTATCATAGATAGCTAAACATTTTCTACCATCCGCTCCTGTTTTTCCAACAAAAACAAAAGGATAGTCATAGACATTGTTATAAACAGCCCCAACAGCATTATCATTCCATATTATAGGCCAATCAGTATATTCAGAAGTTCCCTGAAAATCCGAAACATTTTTAGCGATATCTCTTATTGTATGTCCGCTACCTTCTAAAAAAGTATATATACCGTAAGCTCCTGATTGTTCTTCTACCGTTCTCATGATAGCTGTATTTATTTTAATGGTCTCAACATTAGGCTCCCCATTACCACTAATACTTGTGATTTTTCTGATCAATGCATTATCTTCTAAGGTAAAATTATAATGTATAGATACATCGAATCCCGGTATGTATACATCATAGTCCGCAGACTCCCCATTAGTTACAAGGGACGTTACTTTTATATCATAAGATGTCCCATTAATATTGATCTGAGGATGTTCCTGTGCATCTGCACCAAAAAGCATTGCTTGAGTATTATTGATTCTATATTCCAATGGTTGTGGGAAAAACTTATCCAATTTGACAGTTATCATGCCATTAGTTATATCAGTTGTAGCCATAGCATCATCAGTCTGCATTATATCATCAAATAAGTTATCCGTTTCAGACCATCCTATGAAACCGACTTTACCACTAACTGCTGGTTCACTATTATTTAACTGTCCTTCATAGATTATATTTCCATTACATGTTACTGTTATATATTTGTCAACATATATTACTCTCACTGTATACCATTCATAAGGTGTCAATTCATCTCTTTGAATATATATATCATCGGAATTAACACCGTTTATGGTTTCCCTGATTCTCCAATGACCATCTTTTTCATACCCTACCCAAGTATATGTATCATTGGATGCATATCTGAATAGTCCTCCACACCTTGCTTCATCAGATGGTCTCATACGAAATTGGTACAGCCCATTTTTAATATTCATAGAAGCATTGTCTACTGCAAAAACATCCCCACTTGTCCCTAATAACCTTACGATACCGTCATATCCATATAAACTAGCCGATTGATTATTAACTATAGTCAGATTATCTATCGTATTGTCATTAAAATCATCAGTATAAGTTTCAATACTTGTAGATTCATTTGTATCTAGACCAGGTACTAAATCAGATGCATAAACTCCCTCAAACATCTTGAAATATAAACCTGATATCATGCACATTACAAGTAGTAAAGATAGTACCTTCTTTGCTTTTTTACCCTTCAACCTATCTTTCATATACTTTCTCCTCCAAATATATAAATTTGTATTTAAACATCTATTAGGACTTATTGTAGATTAGATATCACTGTATACTTTCATTTTATAATTATATTTCTTAGGAACCCTGATATCTTCTTCTTTGACGTTAGGGTTTTTGGATTTGAATATTTGTTCCCATAATTCAGTGATGGATATTTCTCCTTCACGAATATCAACAACATCCAATCCGCCTTCTTCATTCATCATTATGTCAGCTTCATCAACACAACCTGTATTAACGTAAGCAAAAGCTAAATACATCTTTATTCGATTATTATTTTGAATTGTTTCTCCTAACATTTCATATATCTTGATTACAAGTTCATAGAATTCATTGTTTAATATAAGTTTCATACAGCTTTCACATAATGAATAATCCTCTCTACCTAACTCTATAGCTTTTACTGCATACTTTACTGCCTTATTGGTCTCATCTATTTCATTGTATAGATATGCTAATCCATGATAAGTCCACTTATTCACTTCTAAAAACAAGGATTCCTTGAAACAATTCAAAGCTTTTTCAAGTTTGTTAGTATACTTGTACATAACCCCTAATTGGTACCATACATACCAATTATCTTTTCCTTCTGCTTTGGATGACTTTTCTAATATGTCTATCCACTCATTACCAACTACAAAACACGCAGGTGCTATATCAGCATCCTTATCTGTAAAAGTATTCATTTGTAAGATATTCAACCAATCTTTGACATCATCATTGACTGGAAATTCCAGATGTTCACTTATTGAAATTTCTCCCTGTTTTTCTCTTAGCTTATTCTCTAGAGCACCATAACCACTAGCAGATTGAACAAGATTGAACTTTTTCTTACCTATTGATTTCTTAGTATCAGAAACTAAAGTGTTCAAGTCATATTTTTTCCATATATCTTCTACTTGATTATCTACAGTTCTTACTGCATCATCATAATCATTAAATATATTCTCTGAGTTTACATCTAGACTTGTATAGCATTCTATCCATTCCCAAACAGTATTAGGAGGCATTGGAATACATTCATATTGTGTTTTGGCTACACCCGCTTGAATTTCTATGTATTTTCCTGCATCTCTAGTTAATACATCTTGCCAATTATCGGAACCTTCTATATGTCCCCATGAAAACAATTTTCTTCCTTGTAATCTACTAGAAGATAACTGCAAAAGTCCAAAACCATCATTATCAACATTAGCTATGTATTTCTTAGTATCTGTTGGTATATCAAAAAAATAATCTACCGACGATATAGTATTTCCATAGAAGGTTATATCATAACCAGCTTCATCATCAACAGGTACTGGAACTTTTCTTATACCACCACTTGTAGAATTTTTATATGCTGTTGTTGCTGGAACAACAAGTCTTCCATGATCATATTCTGGAACAGCTATATTGGACCACCAATACATAGGTATGATTTCAGAATTTCTATTATCTATACGCATCCTACAGAATAAGATATTGGAATCTTTTTCTAACCAGAAATCCATTTGATAAGTCACTTTACGAATTCTCTCAAATTCATAGAATCTGAGTATAGGAGTACCATCTTCTCTTGTAGTTTCAGCTGCATATAACTTATCGCAAGTAAATGGTGAATGTCCTATCACTCCTAAGTTCCACTCTACTCCTCCACTGAACCATGCATTTCTTAGAGCCAAATTTCTAGGTTGTATTACATCATTGGTATATAACAGATTCTTACCAGTCTTCTTATCGATTAATTCCCATAGTCTACCGCCATATTCTGTTAAGAATGTTGCCTTTAAGTAATCATTTTCCAAAACAGCTACAGCTACTTCACTATTTTTTAGATTGGTAGTGTATTGATTCTGCTCCTTATATGGAAAACACCCTACAATCTTGCCATATCCAATATGCAACCCTTCATCTTCAGATAAGAAATTTTGTTGTTTATCTTTATTCTGAACATTAATCATTTCACATATTGACGGTACTGAAGATTCCAAGATAGAAGTTTCGCATTCATAATAATAATTAGTAAATATAAGTGATGGCTTCATTTTAATTCCTCTTTTCAATTATCGAATTTATTTAATTTAGCTTATATGGCTATTATAGTACACTCTTCGTTTTTCATTAACTTAACTTGAAAATCCATTCCTTGTGCACAATTAATTTTTTCTATGTTATCTTTTCTATTAATTACTATTAAGTCTGAATAGAATTTATTTTGTATGATGAATTCTCCTTCTTTTTGAGCTTTTAAGTGTATATATTCCACTTTACCATCTTTAATTGATGAAGAAATCAAAATACCTTTCATTCCTCGGAAGTTGGTAAAACTAGTACCATTCTTCTTCCACTCATCAGGAATAGCAGGAAACACTCTTATGACTTTATCAAATGTCTGTAGTAACATTTCTTGAATAGAATCAGCAGCACACATATTGCTTTCCAAAGTAAATGGTCTATAATGCCAATTAGTCAATCCTTTACTTTTATAATCTCCATTTAGATGGAAACCATTTCTTGAACAAAGATTTTCCCAGAATAATTTTAATTGAAAAGCAGCTCCTTCACCATTTCCTTGCCTTGAATAAAACTTGGACATCCATGTAAATGAAAATCCTACCCATAAACCTTTCCCTAGTTTTTCTAGATCATCTATTGTACTGTCAATTATCTCTTTGTCTCTCCCACCTAGATTATAATTCAAAAGATCCAATGGATAGATTGCCATTGCATGACCATGATGTCTATGACTTTCTTTTAGTGATTCATCTGAAGACAACATAAGTACATTATTATCGTTAACAGCCAACTCAGGCAATAATTCCAACTTTTCTTTCCATATAGATTTTTCTTCATAGTCAAGAATATCTGCCATAGTATATAATGTAGAAAAGAGATATCTTAATAAAGATAAATCATAATTACTATTAGGTGTCAACCAAGCTTCTAATTCATCATCATGAATTTCTGGCGAACTAGATAATGGAAGATATAATTTTCCATCCTCACCTGGTTTCAGCCATCTTAACATACATTTTGCTGTTTCTTTCAAGTAGGGATATGCCTTGTTCTCTAAGAAATCATCATCTCCGGTATATTCCCAATGTCGTTGAAAGAATTGACACAACCATATCTGATTAGTAAGATTCAGACTATACATTGGCCATCCCCCAAGTGGTTTACCATCTATAGTCATTACAGCAGGCAGACATAATCCATCTGCATCAAAGAATGTCTTTGCGAATTCTTTTCCCTCAGGTACAAGATTCCATAAAAAATCTATGAAGCTTTCTCCTTCTTCTATATGATTAGCTTTTAAGTAATGCAAATAACTTAATTGTGTGTTGAGATCGTTATGGTAATCTCCCTTCCAAGGTGGCAATTCACCATTATCAGCTGTCCAAACTCCTTGTAACGGCATAGGAGGTGCATTTTTTCTTGAACATGATCCAAAAAGATAGTTAGTCAGATACCACATTTTTTCTAATTCTTTATCATATAAACTTACCCCGCTTTTCATCCAAAAGTCTTTCCACCATTTTTCATGTTCTAGTAACATAGTGTCAAAACCACAGTCTAGAGCTTTATTAATATTATCTTTAGAATCATTAAGCCATTCTTGCCCGTCTATACTTGAACCTATACAGTATACAATATATAGATTGCCATCAATAATTTTTTGCCCTAACATTATACCGTATTCTAATCCTTCTTCTGTTTTTTGTATAAACCATCTTAGATTATCTTCCTCTTGTAATACAACTTCAGGATATACTAGATTCTTCAAAGACTTATGTAATTTATCTTCATCTTTATATCCATCAATATCTTGTTTATCAGATTTCACTCCGAATTTTGGAGGTATAATCTCTACTCCTTTAACTATTTCGTAATTAGATACAGTTATTAATCCGATTTTTTTTGTAGCATGTATAAAAGTCTTAATACTAGACGTTATATCATGTTTTTTTACACTTATGTGAGCAACAGCATTTTCAATATTTAATTGGCTATCAATATGAACATTCTCACCGTAGTCCAATATTATTTTCCCCGCTGGAATTTTTGTTGGAGTTGGTTTATTATAGCAATTATCGAATAATTCCCTAATACCATTTTGATCTTTATTATGAACTAGCTCTATTAGTTTTTTATAATTGAAATCTTCTCTAAGAGTTTCGCTGGCTGGACGTCTATCCCATAAATCTCCTCTATCCAGACTAAAATTCAATGGTGAGCCAGTTCCCCATATCAAACAACCTGTTAATCCATTTCCCAAAGGTATTGCTTCATCCCAATTTAATATAGGCTCATTATATCTAATATTACAATATGGTTGTGGCATTCTACATTCTGTTTTACATTTCATAACAATTCTCCTCATATATCTGTTATCCCTATCATTATTTTAATGTACCAATATTATAAAGGTCCTTTTCAAAATCAACTTCTACAAAAGTTCCATCTGAAAATATTGTCTTTTGCTTATTACATGCTTCATCTAAAAATTCATGACTTACCATTTCACACATAGCTACTCTAGTAGATAAGTCACATATAATTTTATTTTTAATAATTTCTTCTTTATCTGCCTCAATACTAAGGTAACCTACCCCTCCATTCAATAATGCATATAAAAATCCATCTTGATGTACTGGTATTCCCCATCCTCCTTTTGTAACGGACCATGGTATTATTAAGCATTCATGATAAACTAAATTCAACAACGGTACTGGTATACCTCTTGATTTACCTGTATCTATATTAGGATATAAGGCATGTGGAGCATGATGAACTAGATTCATATGAGGTATCGCCCAATCACATCCTTCTTCAGAACTAGTTAATATTCCCCCTGAACTTACGTAATTAAAACACTCTATTCTTTTATTCATACAAGCTAACTTAGACATTTCGTGTTTTTCATGAAAACATTCATCAAGTTCCACTACACTGAACACATCTATATAACTTCCTTTTAACTCTATGCCTTTATTTTTTAACAGTTCAAAATTTCTTTTGACATAATAAGGCGCAAATTCAGTACATAAGTATGTTTGTTTTCCTCCTGCCCAAGTAGCTTCTGTATCAAGTTTTCCATCTTCATTAACAATTGCTTGATTAGTATCAAATGTCTCTGCATCAAAATAATAATCTCTATAGTTATCATGTGTCGCAAATATATACCCTAAATCTTTGCATGTATCTGATAGTTCTTTCATACCTTTGTATCCACCAGCACTTTCACATGGAGGTAATACATCTGGATGCTGGTTGTCATATCCCATTTTTCCCCATCCATCTAGGTGAACATATGCCTTCTCTACACCCATATTTTTTAGTTTTTCAAGCTGTTCTATCCTTGTGTTGAATGTAGTTATCTGATCATTATTACTTGGATTTTCTTTATCATAATACAAGCTATCTTCTACTATATGTCTACATATATCAGTATGTATAATGGGACTTCCAATAAGTTTTGTAACATTAGCATTTTTAACTGTTTTTTCTTCTAGGGTTACATAATTACCTTTTTGTTTTATATACCCTTTATATATTTTACATAATGAGTTATAATCACAATCCTCCAAGAATCTGTATACAATTTTTCGATTGTATCTAATACATCCTAATGAAGACTTCCAATAAGGAGATATATTAGTATAACCAGTTCCTGGATGATCTAAATCATAACCTCCGTCCCAAGGAGTCTCAGCTATAGCTATGTAACCTTTTCCTTCTTCAATCTGTCCAAACCAAGGCATGTAGGCATCTCTTGAATAATAATATCCTTCATCTATATGCTCTACTTTTTCCTTCCAGTTTGTTGGAATGATGCATCCCTGCATCATTGGTATTACTGTGTAATTATCACTACCTATTTTGTTGAATTCAAATGATCCAGGCCAATTAACTTTTTTGATAATACCTTTTGATTCTCTTGTTGTAATAAATTCAAAATGTACATCATTGTAAGTATCATCTATCCATATTAAAGTTTCAAAAGCAATATCTAATTCTTTACCATCAATAATAAACTCAGAAAAAATTGATTTTATACCCTCACCCAAACCAGTTTTGTATTTCTTATGTGATATATTTCTAGCTTGACAAAAATTGATTGTTTTATCTTTGTCATCCAATTTAATTTTTATAGATGGATTATACGCTTTATCATATTTCCATTCTTTACCTTTATTCGTTATAACCAAGCTCAAATCCCTTGCCGAGTAATTAATTACAATATTATTATTTTGCAAAAACAGAATATCTTTGTCCATATTTTACCTCCCAAAATCATTTCATATTTAATGTCATTATACATAAATTAATAAATAATACTATGGACAAAAATTATATGTTCAATGTACATATGTTAGGTATAATATTGACTATCCTTTTACTGACCCACCTGTTATCCCAGTCATAATCTTGTTTGATAATATTATGAACAGTATAAATGTAGGTAAGAATACAATGATTACACCTGCAAAAAGCGAAGCATAATCTCCTGTAACACTCATACTCTGAACAATGGACTGTAAACCTATGGCTAAAGTCCTTTTTTCCGCTTTGCTAGCAAATATCAATGCCCATAGATATTCATTCCATATACCAATAAAATTAAACATTGTTACTGTAATAATACCAGGTTGAGCTAATGGAAAAATAACTTTCCAAAATGCTTTTATATGGCTACATCCATCAATCAAAGCAGCCTGTTGAATTTCATTAGGTATCGTAGTAAAAAATCCCGTGAGATAAAATATTGTAAAAGGTACTGATGTGAAAATATAAATTAGAATTAGTGTAAATATAGATTCTGTCATATGTAATTTGCCTACCAACATGAACATAGGAACCATAATCATCGCTCCTGGTATTCCCATAGCAGATGCATAAGCAAGCCTTACAATATTCTTACCCTTGAATACATATTTTGCCATAATGTATGAAGCCGGTGCGGCGACGAATATGACTCCCAAACAGGCTGTAACAGTATATATGGCACTATTAAGAAAATACCTGCCTACATTATAGAGCTGAAATGTTTTAATATAATTTTTGAATTGTAATCCACTATGTAGTAATTTGTTAGTAAATATTTCCCTAGTTGTACTTAAGGAAGCAATAAATATCCAACCAATAACTATTATCGTGAATAACACCCATGCAACAACTATCAATCTCCCTAGAAACCTAGGAAACATATTTTTGATATTAGATAATTTGATACTTTTTAATTTTCCCTGCATAATATGCCTCCTTAATACTCATATTTTTCTTTGCTTATTACTGCGTTTAGAATAACAAAAACCAGTATGACTGATGCACAGAGAGCCACACCTATTGCTGCACCCATTCCAACATTGATATGTTCAGCTACCTGCTGTGTCTTGCTACCACCGAATATCATATTAAACATCAAGTTGGCTGGACTAAGTGTTTTTGGATCCATTCCTGATCCACTAAATACTCTAGACCATAAGAAAAAGTTTATTGCACCTAGACACCAAAATGTTATTGCAGTTCTTAATATATCTTTCATAAGAGGCAACGTGATTCGAAAGAACTTCGTAAAACTTCCTGCTCCTTCTAAATCAGCACATTCATAGAAATCTTTTGGAATCTTATCCATAGCAGCCATGATTATGACCATATAATATCCTACAGAACCAAAACAAAAAGCTATCATCATTGATGTAAATGCCCAATCCGGTGATGTCCATGGTATATCAGCAAGATTTTTCAGCCCAAGAGCTCCAAAAAAGCTTTTGAGAAAACCAAATCTTGAATTAAAAACATATTGAGTCCACATAACGACTAATGCAACTGGTGTAATTACATTAGGAAGATATATTGCAGCTCTGAAGAATTTCTTTGTCTTCATCTTTTGCAATACTCCAGCAAACAAGAATGCTATAATAAAAACACCTATACCCCCTATAAAAAGTATAGCCATGATATTCTTGTAAGAAATAACAAATAAAGGATTTTTAGTTAAGTCAATATAATTCTTTAATCCAATAAAGCTCCATTCACTAACCGGACTTGCCAAATTCCTTACTTTGTAAAAGGACATATGAACAGTACGAATAGTTGGATATAAAAAAAATATTAGATAGATCAATACCACAGGAGCCATGAACAGCACAATCATTTTTCTTTCATTTTTTTTCATATTTCCCATATCATCATTCTCCATTTTATATAAAGTTAGTCATACATTCAAAATCATAAGAATGCATGACTATGTAATTAGTAACCAACATTATTCAAATACTATTTAGCATATATTTTTGCTTCTTTTTTCATTTTTTCTATGAATTCTTCTGCAGTTGATTTACCAATCATGACATTAACCATCTCTGGTACTACTATAGCCTCTGCGAAATCTCCACTCAAATTAGCACCCCAGTTAATATTTTTATCAGCACCACTTACGATAGCTTGTGCATCAGCTATTGATTCAGGCCATTTTGTTCCAACAGTACAAGCTGTCAAACCAGCATCAGCAAAGGCTTGTTGTGTCTCTGTATCAACAAAGTATTTTAATAATTCAAATGTTGCTTCTTTATTGTCAGTTTTAGCATTAGCCAAGAAAGCTTGACCACCAAATGTTAGGTCTGTAATTTTCCCTTTTCCATTAGGTACTGTTGGGAATGTGAATTGTCCCCAGTTAAAATCTGGACCTGTAGTTGCAGATACTTCAGCTGGTAACCATGTTCCATTGAAATACATTGTAGCTTCATCAAGAGCCACTTGTTGTTGACCTGCTGGGAATTTATTTGTTTCTATTTCTGGTGCAAAATATCCTTTACTATGAAAATCTTCAAATGCTTTGATAGCTTGTACTACTAAAGGATCATCCCAACTTTCACCAGTCTTGTCTGAAACTAATTTTGCAACTTCATCATTTGTTATTGCTCTATCAAGATAATAAGAAAACATCATAGAATAATATGCATCATCCACAGTAATTGGTTTGAAACCAGCTTCTTTTAGACTTGCACATGCCGCATCAAGTTCTCCCCAAGTCTTAGGTACGCTTTTAATACCTGCTTTTTCAAAATGGTCTTTATTATAAAACCATGCAACAGCATATGGTGCATATGGAACTGAAAAATGACCACTCAATTCTACTCCATCAGCTAAAGATTTATCCCATTTTACTAATGATGGTAAAATAGTCTCTGCTAGTGTTTTTGATGGATCACTAATAGATGGTGATGAATATAATTCATCAAGATTCAATAAACTTTCCCCTAGAGATGTATACATACCAACTGGATCAGAATCAAAAATATCTAATTTTTGACCACCCTCAATAGCAGGAATAACTAGATCTCTAACACCTCTACCCTGCCATTGAACTTCTACTTTAACATCTGGATTAGCTTCTTCAAATCTTTCAACCGCACCTTTTAATATTTTAGCTTGTGGCTCATTTTCACTCCACATGGACCAATAAACAACCTCGCCACTTAAGCCGCTTCCTTTTTCCTGCGCTTCTTCTTCACCTGAATCATCATCTTTAGTTCCCTCGACCTTTTTATCTTCTGTATTACTACTTTCTTCTGCCTTATTCCCACAACCAACAAATGTACCCATTATAAGTAATGTTGAAAGTAATAAAGCCAATATTTTTTTGTTATTCATAACTACCGCTCTCCCTTTTTTATATTTAGCCAGTTGTTAATCAATAATCTTATTTTCTCTGACTACTTATATTATAATGTTATGAGCTTTTGTTTTGTATTAACTATAATTAGATATTTTTTGTATATTCCATAAGATAATTTGTACATAAATTAGATATTCTTTGTACATTTTTTAGTTATTTATGTATAACAAAAGCCACCCTAAGGTGGCATAATCAATAATAGCATTTAGTTTTCTTCTCTATAATTACCTGGAGTCTTACCAGTAAATTTTTTAAAGGTCTTTGCAAAATAAAAGTAATCATTATACCCTATTTCATCTGCAATCTCATTAATAGTATATTCAGTATCCTTTAATAATTCACATGCGTCAGACATTCTAAGGCTTGTTAAATATTGAGTAAAAGTCTTTTTTATTTCTTTTCTAAACATCTGGCTTAAGTAACTTGGATTTATAACAAATTTCTTGGATACACTTTGAATAGATATATCATTAGTATAATTTTTGTTAACATATTGCAGTACATCCCTAAAAGTCTTATTTTTAATTTTCTCTGGTTGATATTTTGGCTTTAGTTTCAGCTGGCTATTAAGCATATCTCTAAGATATATGATCATATCATCAGCTGATGTAAATATCCCTGTAAGCTGTTCATAGTTATAGATATACTTCTCATAATAATCTTCATCAATCCTGTAAAATAAAGACATTATCACATTATACATACGAAATAAAAGTTTTATATTATAATTACCTTTTTTAATTAACTGCGTGATATTATCTAGAATCTTATTAATAGTATTTATATCTTTTTTACCAGCACTATCCTCTAGTTTTCTAACAAAATTATCTATATCCTTGTTAATAATATTTTCAGTCATATATAAATCTCTTTTACCAGTAATGAAAAATTGATATGCTACCATTGTAGTATTTTCTATGTACACATTTATTTTATTATCTATAGATATTGTTGTACTCATTCCTATGGATTTAATATCTTCTGATATAATTAGGGTATTA
The DNA here is from genome assembly GCF_054408565.1 of Vallitalea sediminicola. Lineage (NCBI taxonomy): Bacteria > Bacillati > Bacillota > Clostridia > Lachnospirales > Vallitaleaceae > Vallitalea > Vallitalea sediminicola. Next base: position 20,088 of record NZ_BTPT01000042.1, on the reverse strand, counting down.
CATATATAATCTTTTTTATGGGCTGGAATAAGATATACATATTTATTAGGTCCCAATCTAAAATCAACATGATTGACACTTGTTGAGAATTGCAACTCATTCTTACCAATGGAGATTAATAGTATTACTTTATTATCAGAATATGAATCTATTACTTTGCTATCTTTTAATAACTTAATAAGATTTTCTCTATTATCTTCTGATGTTGTATCCAACAATGAATAATCATTTGTAATAGTAGTTACTTTCAATTTTTCTAGTTTCGATTTAACTTTCTTCAATATATTTATTATTTCATCATCATCAAAGGGTTTCAGACAATACCCCATAGCACCATATAACATTGCCTTTTGAGCATAAGCAAATTCTGCATAACCACTTACTACAATGAATTGAGTTTTCCCTGATATGCGTTTGCCCCGTTTAATTAATTCAAGGCCATTCATTTCCGGCATTCTTATATCAGTGAAAACAAGATCAGGTTTATGTTTATTAATGAATTCTAATGCATCCTTACCCGAAGTTGCTTCTCCTATAACGTTAAAACCATATTCCTGCCAATCAATACTAGCCTTTAGACTTTTAATAACCAGTCTTTCATCATCAACAATTAATATTCTGTACACTATTTCACCTTCCCTGGTAATTTGTAAGTAACCTTTGTCCCTTTGTCATATTCGCTGTCTATAGTTAAACCATAATCTGTGCCATATCTTAGCCTTATACGGTTATTAACATTATTAAGTCCTATACTTCTTGTATTCTCCCATAATGTAGAACTATCATCATTATCTAATTGTTTTCTGATATTGGCCGATGTTGCATCATCCATACCTTTTCCATTATCTTCTACAACAATTATCAAATTACCTTTTGAATCTATTTCTGCATCTATTACCAACTCTCCTTTATCCTTCAAAGGCTCCAATCCATAAAAAATAGAATTTTCAACAATTGGCTGCAATATCATCTTTGGAACATTACACAATAATGCTTCATCACTAATATCATATGTAACACTGAACCTATTCTCAAAACGTATGAGTTGTATGTATATATAAGACTTAACAACTTTTACTTCTTCCTCTAATAACACAGTGTCTAATCCTTTAGCACTATATTTAAAGACTTTCCCTAACGCTTTTGTCATATTTATTATCTCTGGCACTTCATTATCTGCTGCAATACCTTTAATTGACTCTAATGTGTTATATAGAAAATGAGGATTTATCTGACTTCTTAGGTAAGCTAATTCTGCCTGTTTAGTCTCAATTTCCGCTTCATATAGTTTGGAACTAGTATTCAGTAACCTGTGAGTCAGACTATTTACTTCCTCCATCATAGAATTGAATTCATGGGAAACTGATACCATTTCACTATAACCACCTAATTCAATTTTAGATTTAAGTCCTTTCATATTACCCGAGTTAATCTTAGCTGTGAATATCTTGAATTTTCTAAGAGGTCTTATTATATTACGTATTGTAATAAAAAATGGTATAGCCAATATTAAAAATGCAATAATAATTATCATTATTTGTCTATTTCTAATTACTGAAATATCATACAAAAGTTCATTTTTGGGTATTCTGCTTACTATTTTACCATCAATATAAGGTAGTTTTGCCATACCTACTATATATCTTTCATCATTAACTTTATCAAGAAAAGTTTCTTCATCATCCTGATTCAGTTCTTCAACATTCTCATCTATCCTATTATCATTACTCAAAAATATTTTTCCGTTACGGTCAATTAGATATAGATTAGTATTAGTCTGCTTGGATAATATTTTTTCTGTATTACCAACAATACTATTAACATCTAAAAATAAATATATAGTCCCAATATTTTCATTATATCTTCTATTAGGATCTATGGAAAAAACGTTTGTAGCTACAACAAAACATTTTTTATAATTATTGTCATCATTATATTCTTCCATCCCACTATAATAAATAGATACCCTATCTTTTAATATGAAATCTCTGTCAGCACAGATATTAGAACCTTCTTTTTTATAATATATACTTCCATCAGAACTTTTGATGGCTATATCAATTATACCTTTTTTCAAGTTCTTCATGTTGTTTAGATATTTATCAACTTCTTTGAATATTTCATATTTATCATCTAGTTTTTCTTCTATTAAATAATCTTGTACAATTTTATTGAATGCAATATTCTTGACTATATGATTAACCAAATCACAATTATTATCTACCTTTTTTTCAATCTGATATATCAACTCTTTAGCGTATTCATCATTTTTTTCTGTAAAAACACTATTAATCTGAGTATACACCGATAAAATGATAAAGAGTATTATCAATATAGTAGTTATTGCAATAATGAATAGTTGAATTTTTATTGATACTTTCTCTAGAAATTTCATGATTTATCCATCCTTATTTTATCTTAAAAATATAAATAAAGAATACCATAAAACAACAGCATATGAAAAGTTTTTATTTTTTTCGCCAATGTTTTTTCACTAGGTTTTTTAGTAGATTTCAATTATACAATATTTGACTAAGTACTTTTTCTGTGATATATTCACAATAGAGTGATTCTTTTTTTGTTCAAAAATATAATTCTTTTCAAATCATAAAATATAATTCTTGGGGGTTTTAGACTAATGCATTTTTTCAAACAATCAATTACTGTTGTTATAACATTTATGATTATATCCACTGTACTAACAGGTTGTGCGCAAAGCAAAGAAACTGATATAGAAAAAGATGTCCTACAAAAAATTCCAAATCCATATAAAGAAAAATTAGAGATTTCAATTTCATTCTGGGGTATTGAAAATGCTTTTAGAAAAGGCATGGACGATGCTCTATTAAAAGAAGTGGAAGAAAAATTCAATGTAACTTTTAAGCTCATACCAACTGATTGGTCTGATTGGAGTGAAAAGTATATTACCTATGCTGCATCTGGTGAATTGCCTGATGTATTTGCTCATGATATAATAGGTAATTCTATATATCATAATTGGATTAAGGAAGGACTAATAAGAGCAATACCAGAAGATCTTAGCGAATACCCTAACGTTGAAAAAATATTTAATCTAGCAGATGCAAAAAAAACAAAGTATGTTGACGGTAATTATTATATGATCCCACGACAAACATATAAATCAGTTAATAAATGGGCTCTTGACAGAGTAATCATGGTTAGAAAAGATTGGATGGAAAATCTAGGCATCAGAGACCCACAGAATTTTGAGGAATTCAAAGCAATGCTAAAAGCATTTGTTGAAAATGATCCTGACAATAACGGGAAAGATGATACTATAGGTCTTGTTATGAATAATATGAACTTTGCGGCACTTCTTTTTCTAGGCAGCTACCCAGAATTATCTAATATTCCAAGATGCTGGGTCAAAGAAGATTCAAAATGGATGCCTGCCTATGCTAATAGAACAGCTAAAGATGCCATTAAACAACTAAAAGAGCTTTACAATGAAGGATTACTTTATAAGAATTTTGCTATAGCTAATACAGAAGACGCAAAAAACAAATTTGCTGAAGGTAAATCTGGTGTCTTTTTCTATAGTAACGCCTATAATTATATCCCTGATTTGTGGAATAGATATAATCCTGACCTAAAATTTTTGGATGCTGTGAAATACTTACATATGTGGCCTGCTCCTGATGGTAATATCTATAAATACACAGAAGCTACATGGTGGTCCGAAAGCTATTTCAGTTCTAAATGCAGTGATGAGAAAATGAAAAGGATATTAGCTATCTATGATTGGACACTATCTCGAGAAGGTACATTAACTTGCAGATTAGGCATAAAAGGAAAAGATTGGCATGAAAAAGATGGCGAGATAGTGATTACACGTCCAAAAAATAAGGATGGTAATTATATTAATATGCTTGAATATTATCCATCTTTTGAAGTACTATCCAATATGGCAGCATGGCAACAAGATATAATGTATGAAAAAAATGTACTAAACAATTCTATATGCGGCGAAGATGTTGTCGATATGTCAATCAGCGAAATGGCATGGCATGATAATAACGCAAAAATAATCAATTACAATTATGATATTGTTTTCATGTCTACCCCTGCGAAAGATAGATTATCTAGAGTTAATATGAATGATGAATTGGTTAAGATTATCTTAAGTGAAAAAAACATTGATGAAGCTTATAATGATATGATTGAAAGACTAAATGAAAATGGACTGCAAGAAGCTATAAACGAAGTAACAGCCAAGGCAGCCCAATTAGGTTATTGATTATTGCTATTGTTGTTATCACTCTTCCATTGTTCAACAAGAGTATCTGGTTTTTTCCTGAACATTTTATTAAGTTCTTCAGAATAACCAACGATACATTTTTGACCATCTTGTGAAAAATACTCGATAAGGTCATTAATGTTTCTTTTATTCATTGATGTAATCTGGTATTTAGCTTTATTAGAAGATATAAATGTAATATTTGATTTTTCTATTATTCTATAATATCTAGTTACTCCTCTATATACCCACATTAACTCGTTAATAGGCATTACAAAGAATGTACAAGGACTATTAGCTATAATATAATTCTGTGTTACAGTAACAGAACCTTTTTTTAATGCGGTAGGAGATTTCATCTCTGTATCAACTTTCTCAAAAAACATCTCAAAATCACTACCATGTTGTTTTTTTAACTTTCTCATGCTCTTAGTATTCTTACAGAATATATATAAGAACACACAAATGAATATGAATAAGAAAAATAACATTAATATTTTTGATGTAAGTGCGTCAAATGGTGTTTCACAAGATAAGAAATCTTCATACATCAGTTCATTCAACTCTTCTGGAGAAATTGCATCTTCTAGTAATTCTTCTAATGTATCACGTAAGTTATTAGTGATTATTGAAAATGTACCTCTGAGTAAATATGGTGAACTACTAATCTCATTAACCAATTTATGATAGTCATCATCTTTCATAGATACAACAAGCATTTTTTCATTAAGGTTTATTCCGATATAATAAGTTTCTGAAACGGTAGAACCATTACGTTCAGTTGTAACACTACCAAGATCAATATAATTACTTATTTCCATCTCAATATAATCATTATTATCCATAGCTCTGTCAAAATCTTCAATGCTATTTATAACAGTTGGATTATTGGTATTGTCTTCATATGATGTCAAAGACTTATTGACTATCATACCCCCACTAATTAATAATATTGCTAAAATTAAAAACGTTATGTATTTCTTTTTCTTGTACTTTTTCATAAACTGCGGTGTTTCCATTAATATTTCCTCCTATTTTTGTGTAATTAACACTCCATAGGATATTAGCATATAGGGTATTATTTTGTCAATTAGACTAATTAATTATATTAAAATGTAGAATTAGACCTATACAAAAAATATACTATTTAATTTTTTGTATATAGTCATCTAACAACTTATATATCCACTTACTTAATTCAGGGAAATTATATCCTAAACTATTTGCATATTTTGTATCAAGATTAAAGGATTCCATTCCATTATATGGTCCTTCTTCACCTGATATTGAATATATAGCTTTTTTACTTATTTTCTTTTCTACATAATCTATTATTTCATGTAATGTTATAGTATCTGTATTATTGCCATTTATAGGTCCAGTAAAATCCTGCTCTACTATCCATGCAATAAATTGTCCTGCTTCTGTAGATTTTATAAATGGTATTTCTTCATCCAGGCAATCAATATGCATAGGATTCTCTTCTAAAATGCTCTTAACGTAGAAATACAATCGTTCAGTATAATCATCTTCTCCCACTACGTAAGGAAATCTAACTGCAACAGCTTCGAAATTAGAATATTCCTGAAATAGTGCGCATTCTGCTTGTCTTTTCACTTCTGGATAAGGATAATCCATACGTGAGCACCAATTGAGTTCATAAGTATTAGGGTTGAATTCACTTTCTGTAATACCCATATGCAGTTTATCATAAACTGAAGCTGTTGATGTCATAACATATCTTCCACATTTTATATTGTCCAATAGGTATTTAACATCATTGGAACAATATGCAAGGTTATCACAAACAACATCATAATATTTATCACCAAGCACCTGAGCCAAGCTATCTGGACTTGTACGTTCAATTATGATTCTATTGACTTTTCCCCCAAAACTGTCTTCTGTTAATCCCCTTGTAGCTATCGTTACATCATGTCCATTTTCTACTAATGCATTAACTAGATGTACACCAAAAAAACGTGTTCCTCCTAATACTAGTACTTTCATTTCATTCCTCCTGTCTGAAGCAGTTTATTCTATTATTAATACTAATGTACCAAATCTTTAGGGTAACTTTTATGTTCCATAAACCCATATTCAAGCATTAATTCATCAGTTAAATATTTGACTCCTTTACAATGTAGGTCACCAACACCTTCACTAATTAATTCATAAGTTTCAGAAGTATAAAAATAATCCATACTCTCATCTAAATCTTTTCCAGTTTCTTTTGAAAACTCAATGATTATTTTTTTGTATAAAGCTTGTAATAATGTTTTGTTCGCTTCCATAACTACACTTCCTCACTATTTTTATAGACTAAATATTTATTAATAATATTTTGATTTATTATACAGATTTGATGATTAGGCTTATAAAATTGTAATCTATTAAGAGTTTCTGCTTTATCTATTAATTTATCTTTGTAAAGTTCTATAGTATTATATACTCTATCATCAGCTATTCCACCTATAATCATATCGTATTCCAAATAACAAGTACTTCTGCCTCTACACTGTAATATAAAATCTAACCATTCATTATCATATTTTAAAAATTCTTTTACCATATAATTCTGTTTTATTTTATCAATAGATAATGAATATATATTTAGAATTCCTTTTTTACCTCTTCTTTTAAATTTAGTAGTCCAATTTACTGCTTGCTCTTTAATACCTGTCACATAAAATCCTTTACCAAAATCTAAAGCTTCTCTAGAAAAAGATATATTAGGGTTTTGCACTAGACAATAAGAACCATGATATACTATCATTTTAATATTCCCCTCTCATTAAGTACTTCAATCAAATCTTCTACTATATAATGTTTACTTTGAGAATGCAGAGGTTCATAACAAGGTATAATATAATTTTTAATAATATTGGAATCCTTGTTTAATAATTTATAAACAACTTTTGGACTTATTCCTAATTGTTCAGCTAAGCTTTCAATACAAAAGATTGTAAATTCTAATGTTTTTTTATCCATAAACTCACCTCATAAAATATAGTATAGTCTAATTATACTATACTATTAATATACTTCAAATTAAAATCATCTAACCAATAATTAAAATAACTTTTTCTATATATTTTAGTTATTAATATTAAATAAATCTGTTGATATAATTCTAGCACTTGAATACTATTTCTACAATAGGATAGTTATTATCTCCACATATGTAAATCATTTATGTATATATGTAAAGATAATCCAAATATTAGCAAGATATTAATAGAATACAAAGAGATGGTGAGATACAATTTTAATAAGGTTATATTTTTTTGAAGGATGGTGTTTAGAATTGAATAAAGTAATAGGAATAGATACAGGGGGAACATTTACTGATGCTGTCATTTACGATTATGACAGTATGAAGATTCTTGCTTCATGTAAAACCCCTACTACAGTAGAAAATCTTAGAATATGTATTAATAACGTATTAGATAAATTACCTGAAGAACATATGAACGATATCAGCACAGTATCTCTGTCAACTACGCTAGTAACCAATGCTTGTGTTGAAGGCAAAGGCGCAAGAGGGAAATTAATATTAATTGGGTCTAAACCAGAAGAAATATCAAAATATGGACATGACTATGGTCTTCCATCTGTAGATGATATATTATTTGTTGATGGAGAGGTTGATACTCAGGGAAATATAATATCTACACCCGACTGGGACAAGTTCAAAGAAGATATAGTGAAAGAACAAAACATGGTTGATGGGTATGCAGTTGTACAAGTTTTTGGAGTCATCAATCCCGTTTTTGAATTAGAAGCTAAGAAAGTCATAAAAGAGATTAATAACAAACCAGTAATATGTGGACATGAACTATCTTCAAAACTTAATTACATGAGAAGAGCGGTAAGTAGCTTACTTAATTGTAGGATAGTTCCAATATTCAATAATTTTTTAGATGCAATAAAAGATAATTTGATGAAAAGAAATATTAATGTGCGTATAGTCATAGTACGAGGTGATGGTTCCATCATGACAGAAGAATATGCAAGAGAAAAACCAGTGGATACGCTACTATCAGGACCTGCCGCCAGTGTATCAGGTGCTTTGAAACTTAGTAGTCTCAATGATGGTATTGTACTTGATATGGGTGGAACTACTTGTGATCTTGCCATTGTAGAAAATAATCAAGTCAACCTGGAAGAAACAGGTGCTAACATCAGCGGTTATAAAACGTCAACACCATCAATAGACATGAGTACAATCGGTTTAGGTGGAGATAGTGAGATTATCGTTGATAAAAATGATAATCTTGTTGTTGGTCCTAGACGAGTTGAACCTATCTGTAGCCTAGCTAGTAAATATCCACAGATTAAAACCTATCTAGAAGAATTAGTTAAAAATAGTAATACCCATTCAAGACCTTTAGGAGTTTTTTGTTATCTTATAAAAGATAAAAGTGAAATTTCATATGAATCTCTAACCCATAATGAAAAGATTATAGTGGAAGCATTAAGTGATGCTCCTTTAGATATCTCTACCCTATGTGAATCGTGTGATATATCCATATATAATCTAAAATTAGATGGGCTGATCAATAACAGCATCATAATGAAAAGCTCCCTTACCCCTACAGATATAATGCATGTAAAAGGAGAATTCCATCAATGGGATGTAGAAGCCGCAACACTTGCTGTTAATCAGTTTGCATTACAATATGGTTTTGAAGCAAATCAATTATGTGAAAAAGTCTATGATACAATATGTGAAAACATTTATCTAATGATTGCTAATAAACTCATTGATTATGAAAATATCGTCCATTCAACAAACCGTACTAATAAAAAAACTAAGAATGAAGATAGAATATCATACGCAACCCAGCAAAAACTTCTAAGACACGCTTTCACAGGTCAAGGAAGATACTGTAATATTGATTTCAAAACAGACCTACCTCTGATCGGGATAGGTGCTCCATCTAAAATATTTTTACCAAGAGTTGCAGAAAGATTAGGTACCAAATGCATTATTCCCAAATATGCTCATGTAGCTAATGCAATGGGAGCAGCCGCTGGCGAAATATCTGTAAGTGTTGATATTATAATAAATCCTGTATATGAAAATAATATGCTCCTATACTATAATGTCATAGTACCTGGAAATATAATGCGATATGATGAATACGAAGATGCTGAAAAAGCTGCTATAGAAAAAACATATGAATATACTAGAAAAACTGCTATTAAGCGAGGGGCTATAAATCCTGTAATTGAGGTAACTAAACATGAAAAAAGAGCCAAGATATCCACTGATAATATAGAATCTTCCACTCCAGTAAAAGAAAATTTCCTTATTTCTGTTATAGTTACTGGTAAAACTAAATGTAATCTATCAGACATCAGAGCTTTATGAATAATAGCTATCTATCTTGAATAATATAAATAAAGCGGCAGATAACATATTTCACACTATGTTATTTACCGCTTTTATAAGCCCATTAACTATTGATTTCTATTAGCACATTATTTAAATTAAAAATTATTCCGTATCATCTCTTATGATGTTGCTACCAATAAAGTATTTGTATATAGATAATCCTGCTATACTGATTAATGGGGTCAAAATAAATCCAATTACATGAATAATTGATCTTGTAACTAAAAATGCTGTCTTACTTAATTCCATACCTAACCAACCAGGTAAAGAAATTAATAATGTTATAGGTATCATTCCAGTGAGCATTGCAACTACAAAATATTTTATCATGGTGCTTTTATCCCTCATATAAAATTCTTTGCTTCTTGAAACTAATCCACTATCTTTTTCCATTACAAGAATGTATTTCGCTAAGCAGAATCTAATTAGTATATATAAATATACAACTATAAGCGCTATACCAAAAATCAAAGCAAAAAATGGTGATCGTAAAATAATCTGTATGAAAGAGTATATTACTAAAACTCCTAACATTATACCACCAATTATAAGGTATCCAAGAATAAATCTAGGAAGTTTCTTGATTGAATCAACAATGACTTCTTTTATATTATAATCTTCTGCTTCATAAGCCTTATTTATTATTGTAACCACAACAATTGTTAATAAAGCTGTTACCAGCATTTCAATAATAGTAAAAAACGCACCTGATAGTGCTGCTCCTGTATCTTTATTTGGATAAACACTGTATTGTTTATATGTACTGTACACATTAAATAAAATCAAAATGAATTGAATTACATATAATTCTACACCACATCTACTAATTATATTTTTTATATCACTCTTTACGTCTTCAAACGTTATTTCTTTCATTTATCTATCCTCTCCATATTGTCTTATAATCTGCTTCTTATGTTATAATTCTAGTAAACTGGCTGTATTATTTCTTCACACCATCCCATTTATATATCCTATACAATTATAGCAAATTAAGTTACATAAATCAAATATGTTCAATACACATTTCATCAGTAGAACAGTACTAACATTACAAATTACGCATAAATAAAACTCTTTAATTGCCATTTATATCAAACAACAATCAAAGAGTTAAATATTTAATCAAGCTAATTACTTTTTATTTTTATACCCAAACTATCATCAACAATCTTAACTACTGCTTCATTCATTAGTTTTTGTATCAACTCCTCATATTTTTCATCAATGTATCTAGTCCTTATCATATCTTTCTTATCTTCAAAAGAATAATAACTCCCTTCTTTTCTACTGATACATTTGATAATATAAAAAGCCCCATTATAGTCTATAACATCACTTATCTCATTAACTTTCAATCTAGAAACTGGATTATATATACTATATTCAATTTTTATATCATTCCTTGCTGTAGTTTCATCAAATACTCTATCTATGACATCAATTTTATAACCATTTTCCTCTATGATATTCTTCAGATCTACCATATTATCAAATATATTATCTTGAGTGTCAATTAACTCTTTTATATCTGAAACTGTCAATTTTTCATCCCGTCTATCTAGTGGTGATATTTTTATTAATCTTGTTTCAATGCAATCTTGTTTCTTATAATCAAGATACCGTTCTTTACTATTATCATAGTATATCTTCAGTTTTTTATCATCAATTGCATATTCATCTGCTGCCAATATTCCTTTTAACAGTAATACTCTTTTACTGTGTAAATAATTATAATAATCATCTTCTTGAAATTGCTTAGGTCCATAGATGATTTCACCTTTATCTACAGCTTTTTTCCTTCTTTCATTCTCTTTGATGAAGCTTCTATGATAAGTTTTGTAAGAGATATCTTCCACTATGTTTTTCTCTCTGAACAATAGTTGCTCAATCTTAATTCTTATCATATAAGCTAAATCTTGAGAAGAAAAACATTGCTTGAACTCTCTTAGAGATACAGGTTCATCATTTATATAAGCTACAGTTTTATCTGCATCAATATCCACCTTATCTTTTGCGACTATAACTATAAACAATAACGAAAAAGTCATGATGACGGTAATAATGATAGCCAGCTTCTTTACATTAATACATCTTTTTTTATTTTTCATATTTACTCACTCATTACCTGAAAATCGTCTCCATACCCTGCACCTGTTCCTGTATCTGGTCTATACATGTATATTATTGCGCTAGTATTGAATCTTCCAGTAGTAAATTGTACATTTCCCTGAGTATAGGATGTTGAATCAATAGTGATGCTAATAGAATCACCACCATATTCCTTGACTCCAAACCTAAAATCATCTCCTTGATTCTCTACTTTCAACCACCCTGTAAGAGTGTAAGTTTTTTGTGGTTCAACATTAATAACCTGCTCCCATGAACCATATTTATTCACCTTACCACAATAACTGCCTGAACGTTGATTACTGCTGGAAATAGAAGAATTCCAAGCATTCCAAGAATCTCCGTTTCCTGTTTCAAGTCCTTCGTTCTTAACTAGATTGACAACAGGTTGTTGTTGGTTCAAATTAACTGCCATATCATCAACATATCCTGCTCCAGATCCTGTATTAGGTCTATGTGCATATATTATAGCTGTAGTTGCAGATGCACCTGTAGTGAACTGGATACTGCCTTGTGTATAAGATGTAGAATCAACGGTTGTATGAATTTCATTTCCACCATAATCTTTGACACCTAACCAGAATTCATCACCTTGATTCTCTACTGCCATCCATCCTGTCAAAGTATATGTTTTATTAGGTTGTACACTAATAACTTGTTCCCATGAACCATATTTGTTCACTTTTCCACAATAATTACCAGTACGCTGATTACTACTTGAGACTGATGAATTCCATGGATAGAAAGGTGAACCTTGTCCAGTTTCAAAGCCTTCATTTTTAACCTTGTTAACATATTCAGGACCTGTAATATCTCCTACTGGATACTCAAAAGCTCCAATATCAGGCTTATCATAATATAAATCATTTCCCCAGTAATCTTTGCCACCGCTATATAAGATAGGAGTACCTGAATTTATCAAACTTGAATTAGGATTTAATTTGTAGCCATCCACTGTGTCTATACCTAATCCACCACTTCCACCATTAATGAATTGTGGATCATCTGTATTCTTGTTAGGGTCATTTGGATGGTTATTATAACCATAATAATTATTGTGACTATATGTAATATTAGAAGGCCAAGTTACTGATTTTGAAGTACCAAGATTGTAAAAAATATTATTGGACACTTTCATATCACCTGAACCAGTATATCTCCACGGAGTAGTATTTAACCCCTGCCCTATATAGAATACGTTATTATAGACATGTCCAGATGACTTACCTGAAGTAGATAAAACACCCGCTCTATCATTTTGACTTATATTATACCTTACAACAGAATCATTAGATTCATCTTGACACATCAACATGAATCCACCTTCATTATCATGACTATAGTTATACTGGTATAACGTTCTATTGCTATAATCACAATCAAAAGCTTGACCATCACCATTGTACTTAGTACCATATACTTCATTGTATTGGAACAAAGCATCATCACAACGCCATGGCCATACTCCTGCACTATATTGACCAGCAGCAGCTGTTGTTGTATTACAACCATTAGCTACATTATATTCAATGATAGGATAATCACAGAACATAGGAACTATAGCATCTCCACCAGCTGCTTCTACATAATTGTTTCTAATAACTACATTGTCAGAAGAATAATCTTCTATTATATGTTGAGGATATCTGCCACCATAACCATCATACAATGAACACCATGAAGTAAAACCAACAGAGATAGCTGTTCTATTGACATTTTTTACCGAGCAATCTTCTATCAATATATCATTGAACTTAGTTTTTATAGAGTTTCCTGTTATAACAAAGAATATTCCACCATTGCCTGTATCTTTTTTAACACTATCACCATTAACACTATGAACATCCAGATTTTTTAGATAGATATGATTTGCTACCCCATAGTCATGAGCCTCTACCTTCACTCCTGTTCTACCAGTTAGTTCAGTAGCACCCTGATTAGTTATCTCTAGGTTATTGATCTCCCAATATTGTTCATTATATAGATATAACGTAATCAGTACCTGACCCTGTCCATTAATTATTGGTTTATCCCCACTACCATACATATCAATAATTATTGGATTACCTTCTGTACCTGAACCCCTAGGTTTCAACTGACCATTCCATACTCCACCAGCTTTTAACAATATCTTATCCCCTGGTGCAAATACCATTGAATTGATTTTCTCCAGAGACTTCCAAGGAGTATTAACACTCACCCCATCATTGGTATCATTTCCGTTAACAGAATCAATATAATATGTTGTTCCACTTGCTTGTACCGATAATGGACGAACCACCATGATACTTAAAATTAAACCAACCGCTAGAATAAAATGAAATGTTTTAGATACCTTTTTTCTCATACAATACAATTCCTTTCATGTAATATTTTAAAGAATATATAAGCTTAGTTGAATTGCAAATTATTATCCCCAATTATAGTATCAATATATATCCTTTCAAACATATTATCATAAGATTCTTAAAACAAGTATGGACGATTATTATAATTTTATATATAATTATTAGATTTTATAGGTATAATTATTAGTATATAAAAAAATGTCAAAAGAAATTTGAAACTTTTTGGAATGGTTAATAGTCTAATTAGTGAAATTGAAATTTCAATTACATAAATAAGGACGTGAAAGTATGACCTTTGGTCTTAGAAAGAAAAGTTACGTCAAAGAGAGGGAGGATAAATTTCTATCTTTGATTAATGATAACCAAGAAAAATTATATAAAATTGCATATAGCTATGTGAAGAATAAAGAGGATGCTTTAGATATCGTACAAGAATCAGTTTACAAAGCGTATATCTCATATCATAAAATAAAAAAAGTGCAATACGAAAAAACCTGGTTAACGAGGATTCTTATTAATACTTCTATTGACTTTATTAATAAGAACAGGAAAATAGTATCAATAGATATGAGTTACATTGAAAATATGAGTGGTTCCAGTAATGAAAATCTGGATACGAAACTTATTGTCAGAGAAGCTCTGGATAAACTTACTGAAAAACAAAAGACCATAATCATTTTAAGGTTTTTTGAGGATATGAAGCTTGAGGAAATCGCAAATGTTTTAGAGTTACCAATAAGTACTGTGAAGACAATACTATATAGAACTCTAAAGGAAATGAAATTTGATTTGAAGGAGTAGAAATTATGAATAAAAACGGCTTGTTTGATTTAAAAAAAGATTATGATGGAATCCAAATTCCTACAGAACTTAACGAGAATATACAGGCAGGTATAGAAAGAGGGCGTTTACAAATGAATAAAGAAACTAAGAATAACAAACATACAATACTTAAAATATGTGCTAGTTTTGTTGTTGCTCTAACATTGGTTACAGCAGGAGTCAATATGTCATCATCCTTTGCAAAATTTTTAGAGGATATACCTTATATTGGCAATCTTGTAAAGGTTCTTCAATTCAATAATGGCAAATCAGATGGCGGGTCAACAACAGATGGAACAGATATAAGCGGTATAGATTCCTTTGAAGAAGAAGGATATGAAAATATTATTATAAACTTCTCTCAGAATGATGAGTTACAAGAAAATGTGGGAGCATTTAATGTAAGTTATAATGAAAATCCATATACAATGACATTTGAAATAGGTGGTGCTAGAAGTTTCTCTGCTGAAGAAAACTTCGAAAAACTGCTAGACAACAAGTATGTGAAAGATGTTTATAAAATTATTACTTTAGATGATTCTTTGATTAGATTCGTGATTGAATTCAATGGTCCAGTTGAGTACAAGGTAGAAGAAAGAAAATCTCCAGCAAGTATAATTGTTGGATTAAGAGAAGATAAGGATTATCAAGAAAAGAAAACTTATTCATTAAGAACTCAATCATATGAATATGGTGAAACTTTAGGTTCTTTGGAAGAAGGCTTCATAGCTGATTATGAACCAAGAATCCTTAAGGACGAAAATGGATTATTCTTTGTGGAAATTGGATCTTTTGCAACAAAAGAAGAAGCTGATAAGGAATTAGCTGAGTTAGCTAAATCAATAGATACAGAATTATTAGTTGAAGAAAGAACTACCACTAATCCTGAATCAGACACTAACGCTTCTAATGAATCAGCATATTCAGTATCTATTTCAGAAGATGGAAATCAGTACTATGGAAAAGTGGAGATTCTCAGTGAGGGACTTAGTATCTATAATGCGGAAGATAACGAAACAGTAAAATATGACTTTAAAAATATACAGCTAACAAAATCATCAGGAGAAAATTCTTTTGTTTTGGAGATTGAATTAGATGATAAAAATATAATGATTACTGGAGTGTATTCTGATTTTTTTGAGGAGCTTGGAAAGTATACAGTAGTTGAGTAATAATACTATTACATTATTTTTATAATGTTTACCATATAAACCCCATTATTCTAGGAATGATGGGGTTTTGTTTTTATGTATTCAATTAGTTTTGTTTTCCAATTACTATCCTTATAATAGAATTTCATATTTCTTTTTGCTTCATTATAACCAATAATATCTGCTACAGTTAATATGGCGACTAGCTGACTGGCAGATTGGGCAAATTTAGTATCAGCATTAATTTTATTATAGATAAAGCTACCAAAACCCTCTTTTTCAGTACCATTTTTCATTTTATCAACACTATTAGCTAATGGTAATTCTTGTTTATTTTTAAGGAAGTCTAAAATATTATCCAGATCATTATCTGAGAAAATTGAAGTGTGCTTAGAACCTTTTGAAAATACCCTGTAGATTGTTAATCCTTCATCTTCACAATACTTCCATTTGAATTTTTTAGCTTTTCCTCCCAGGGTTTCCCCTTCTAAAAAAGTCATATTTATATCTAACTTGGCTGCTTTGCGACAATAAGCATCTGCCTTTATATGATTAGCTAATTGGTCATTTTTGTTTGGTTCAAGTTGTAGTAGTGCTACTTTAAGATTCATGGGGGGGTACCTCCTTACTTTGCTAAATATACTAAATTAACAATATTTATTATTAAAATATTTTATATACATGTTATAAAATATCTTGTAATCTCTTATCAATATATTTCTTTATTTCTAGCTCACTGTTCAATGTATTTATATCAATCTCAGATATTCTTAACACTGGTTTATGTAGATATTGTGGAATTACCAAATCCCTAATCGAATCAAAGTATGCTCTTTGATATGCTCTACCATGCTTAAAAGGGAATTCTTTAGTAGGTTTCCTATATCCGACCTGTCCTTTTTTAAGTGCTAGTATATGATTATCTTTGCACTTATTAATATAACTCTCAATATCATAACCTAATCTTATGTTTGTAGCATCTTGTATAATTTCAAGAGTTTGCAATCTAGATTTTGTAAAATGTTGTAGTTCATCAATCTCCAACACCAAATCCAAGCTATCAAAATATGCATCCGTACGCAGTTTACATTTTCTCTTACTTCGCAAACCGTCAAAATCGCCATTTAGATTAACAAAAATATCGTTCAATACGTCTTTTATTATATTATCTTCAACATTCAAATGACTGTTAATTAACCTTTCAAATGTTTTTTGGTTATTAGCTTTTACCCCTATTATCTCTTCTGTCAATTTTATTATGTTGTTTTCAAATTTTCCCATATGTACTCCTTATTATATGTATTTAATAAGTCTGATATTAACTTTATTCCACCTAATTTAAAAAGCTATGTATAAAGTACTATCTCTTAACATCCCCATAAACTCTTTATTTTCAATCAGTCTATAACCTTCTTCTATAGAATTATCATGCTTTTTCCTTGTATATGTTATCCATTTTGGATTTCTTAATCTACTCAATTCATTATCTGATACTATATTTAATAATTTTTTATTGTATAATTCATATATTAGAAAATCGTTAGATTTAAATGTAATTGATCTGTGATTCATAGCTCTATAATCTTTATTGCTATACATCTTATTTATTGCATATTTATTAAAATCATATGTATCTCTATCATTTGTAAATATAGTAATATTCTTCAATATTATCCATATAAAAAAAAGCTAAAATTAAGGAAAGTACACATATAGATATTTCACCAGCATTCTTTTTCCTTTCCCTACCATTTGAAATAATTTCACCTTTGAATCCTTCTTTATAAAGAGTATCAATCCAGATTTGATAATCATCTAATTCTTCAATAGGTTTATTCTTTAATAAATTTCTTTTTATAAAACTCTCAAGAGGTTTTATACTTCCACAAGAATATAGAAAAAAGTTAAATAAAATTGCATCCTTGTAATCTACTAATTTTATATAATCTAATTCATCAATATAGCTAAAATTTATAATCTCCATTTGTTTTAATTCATTCACATAGTTTTTTCTATACTCACTATCTTCTATTTCTGTTTTTATCCATCCTGGAATTAATACTAAATCATAATCCTCAAATAATTGTTTAATATCAACTTGTTCTTTGATTTTTAGAAAGAATTCCACAGAATTATTGTCTATTAAACAAATTTTAAGTGACTTGCCCAATAATAATTCCTTTACTTGGGTGATACTAGTTACTATCATCGGGCAAATCCTCCATTATTTTCTTTACAGTTTTTTTTATGTTTAATAGATGTTTGTAATTTTCTTCATGATAAGTTACATCTGGATTATTATTAATACTTTTAATTATCTCCTTTTCTAAATCGATTATATCAAATATATTTGATGGTCTAACTAACTCAGAATCCAATCCCAACTCTTCAAACTTACTAATCAAATTATTAGGTTGATTGTCAAAGTTGTCTAATATACTTTTCATCAATTTTCTATCATCATACTTCCAATATGAATCTTCATATAATTTGATGAGAATTGCTTTGTATGGAGCTTTATAAATATCCATACACTTCATTATTCTATCAATGAAGTTATCATCATCCAAAGAATAATAGTAATCGTACACATTACCTAAAATCATATTTGCTGCAAAATAATCAGCTATTCTTTCATTCATTACCATATCTATTTTTATTTCATGTGATTTATCTTTAATATTATTATCATAAAACAAATGATATATCTCATGCCAAGCCACAAAATATTGATAGACTCTTGGTTGGGCAGTATTTATTACAGGGATTGTTAATTTATTTTTTACAATAATTGCACCACCAAAATATTTATCTTTAATAGGAATCTGAATCAAATTATTTTCTTTTAATATTTTAAAAGCAAATTTATCAGTACTCGTCACAACTGAAGTATTAAATCTTACCTTGGTTTCATTGACTAGACGAAGAACATCATCTTTAATCTTTTTATTCATCTGTATAACTTCATTTAAATTTTCACTAGTTATTATATCTGACAAATTATCACCTACCTCTTATAGTACATTTCAAAAAGACTTATTATATCATCTAGGATAATAAACATCTCGTTTGTTTCATACATTCTTTTCTTATCTTTTGGACGATTATCGGAAAATGCATCTGTCGGCGTATCACTATTCTTAACTTTATCCTCTAATAATTCTACTTTACTAATATTGTATTTTTGAATAATCTTTTGTAAATGAGTATTAAAAGTTGTTTTGCTATCTATCTCACCATTAATTAATTTATCTAATGTTGGTCTTGAAATATTGGTATTTAAAGCAAAACCCGATTTAGTATAACCATTTTCTTTAAGATAATTTAGTATATTTTGACCTACTTTACTTCTTCTTTGAAAAAGTATCTCTATATTATAACTTTTCACTAAATTCATCCTTTTCACTTCCTCTCTAGAAAACTGTATACTATTATTATATACTATTTATGTAAAAAAATATACATTTGTAAATTTTTTTTTTACATTTTTAATATTGTCCTCCTATATGTTTTATCTTACTTGTTCTTTTAATCCTTGCTTAATAATATAAAACTTATCTTCACCTATAAATTTCATACCCTCATTATCTATTCTTAAAGCACCATCTTCAGGTATAGCATATATTTTATCTATTTCATATTCTTTAATTATTTGATACAAATTTTCATCATGCTCATTAGTATAATGCACATCAACATTAATACCATTAGTTAGGTCTATTCCTATTTTATCTTGTGCTAAAGTAACATCATCTTCTTGATTAATCATTGTGACCTTATCAAATTCAATTCCTATATCATGAAACCAAGATAAATTAACTTTTTTATATTTTTCACATTTGTTTTTATCTTGTGGAGATGTTGGTATAAAAGTAATGCTATTTTTGTTCTGTAGTACTGAATTAAATTCTTCCCCTAGACCATTTTTGAACCCAAGTCCTCCGCCTAGTAAATACATCATATTAACTATCATTCCTT
>NZ_BTPT01000041.1:0-16421 GCF_054408565.1 Vallitalea sediminicola | reverse complement strand
CCATGCTTTACTTGCTATGCCTACAAAACAGGTTAGGGGATGCCTCTGATGCATCAAAACATGCCATTAGAGGCTCGTTGTAAATAGAACCGTGGAATAAATGCGGAAGTTATTAAAGTACCTAAAAATCGGTGCTTATATTTTGAAAATTTCGGGACATTTTCAAAAATGCTTGACATTAAATTAAATGATAGCCTTTTAGTTAAAATAAATTTGTTGGTGGTAAGTCAGAAAAATTGTTTTATTCTGACGAGGTATTTGCAATATAGTATATGTATATGTTCCGCCAGCAAATTACTCGTCCTGAGTACTATAAATAAAAATGGACATCGAGTCCATTTTTATTTCTGACAGTCCAGTAGGGCTGTCAGATTAATAGCTGGGTTCGGCGTCCATGCCTCACTACTCCACATATACATATACTATATTGCTTGTAGTCTTGTAGTATAGGTTACAAAACATTTTTCTTCTGATGTACATAATTTTTGGCTAATACAAATAGGCGATTAAGATCTACGCACTTACGAAGGAAGTAAAGGGGTATGTGAAGTCGCAAACCATGGACAGTGAGCCCAGCAATTAATCTGACAGCCCTACTGGACTGTCAGTAATAATGATGGACTCGATGTCCATTATTATTTATAGTAAACATGGACGTTTAACTTGCTGGCGAAACATACCCCTTTACTTCCTGACCGTCTACGAGGGAGGTAAACAAACCACTAATTCCAAAGGCTCCTCCATATCATTTTTCCATGTGAGTACTTTAGCTTCATAAGGCAGGAATAATTCATCCCCTTGGTTTAATTCTACTTCTTCCCCGTTACATAATAATTTTCCCTTACCTTTCAAAACTACTACAACGGCAAAATTATTGGCTTTATTGAACGATAAGGTTTTTTTGACCAATATTTTTTCCATACTAAATAGTAGAGTATCTTTTTCAGAAATTAGGCTAATGACAGTAGCATCATCATTATCTAATAGAGTATTAGGTTCTAGTTTATATTTTTGTGTAATACTTTCACGGCTCAACCCCTCAAAATTAAAACAATCAAACATTTTATCGAACCCTAATCCTTGATGGCAGGAAAAGTCATCTATTTCACGACCATCTGGGGCAGTCTTTTCTACTCTTATTGTATAATCTGTAGGTTCTTGTATTTCTATAAGAAAGCAACCAGAACCGATAGCATGAGGGACTCCTCCTTCGATCAGGAATACGTCGCCTTCTTTTGCTGGAAATTTATGCATTGAGTTTTCTAGAGCTTTTATGTCCTGCTTCTCAAATAGTTTTTTATACTCTTCTTTTTTGATACCTTCCTTGAATCCTATTAGTATATAAGGCTCTTGACCGTCAATATTTCTTCCTCCTATGATATACCAAGCTTCTGTCTTACCGAATGGTGAATTGAATAATCTTTTTGCAGTTTCTTTATTTGGATGTACTTGGATTATCAATCTTGAATAGGCGTCTAGAGCTTTTACCAGTATGGCTAAGCTGGTACCATATTCTTTGTAGTGCTTAGCTCCTAGAAAATCCTTTGGTGATGATTCAATTACTTCTTTTAGGGTAACAGTCTTACCTTCAACCAATAATTTACTCAAACCCTCTTTATCATTGATTTCTTCGCTTCTTATATTAATTGTTGAAGCAATCCATCTTTCTCCATAATGATTATCCCTAGGGTTATCGTTTCCTTCCCATTCATCAATAGATTTTCCACCAATAAAAGGTCTATATACCCTGTTACTAATTAATTTTAGGGGTGTTTTTGATAAATTTTTGTAATCCATAGCTTCCTCCTTACTCGAATAGATACTCTATTTTCAGTTTTCTTATCATGGATACGATTTCTTTGGTTCTACGTTTCTGGAATTTCTTTAATAAACTAGTAATCTGAGATTTAATGGTTACTACTTCTACATGTCTTAGCTTCGCTATTTCAGAGACTCTCATGTTCATCAACAATAATCTGATAAGCTCTCGTTCAGTTGGTGTAAGTCTTGAAATAATATCAAATATAAAAAGTAGACTTTCTTCATTACGTTTCATTCTAGAAAATTCATTTCTTATCTTTTCAGCAATATTGGAACGAATAACTGATTTACCTCTTACTGCGTTTCTTATGCTCTCTAGGATTTCCTCATAAGGTGAAGATTTTACAACATAATCAACTGCGCCTGTGGCAAAAGCATTAAAAACAGTCTCATCATCTTCATGGATTGTAAGAAATACAATAGAGATATCAGAATGGTATTGTAGAATACTTTGGGCTGCTTCTATTCCATCATGATATTTTTCCATCTCAATATCCATTAATATGACATCAACTTCTTCATTATCTGCTATTTGAACTACTTCTTTTCCACTGGCGGCTGCACCAACTATAGTCATATCATCCTGACCATTAATAAGATTACAGAATTCTTCTCTCAAAACTTCAATATCTTCTGCAATAACAACATTTATTTTATGTGACATGTTCATCATCCTTACTTGTCATTACTTAACGTCAATTGAATCTTTACTTAATATTACCTTAGCCATATTCTAATATTAAAGGAATAATAAATTATCATTAGTAAATCAAGATTTTGAATCGTGTATTTTCTTATCAGTTTTATAGATAGGTAAAAATATAAAAAAAGTTGTTCCTTCATTCACTTCACTTTTAGTCCTTATATAACCAAATTGGGATTTAATTATCTGCTGCACATAAGAAAGTCCCACACCCCAGTTATAATTTGTATTCTTATTTGTATAGAAGGGATCAAATATTTTATTTATGTTTTTCTTTTCGATTCCAATACCATTATCAACAATTTCTATAACACACCAAGTACTTTCAAAATGGCAATCAATAATCAATTTTCCTAGTTCATGGTTATTTTTGGCTTTAATAGCATCTATACTGTTTTTTATGACATTATATATTGCTTCAGTGAGATGGGCGATATCAGCTAAAATCATCTTATCTTCAAATTCTTTTACTAGTAAAAATATATCTTCTGGAAATTCCTCAGTTTTATCTAAGGCATATTTAATTACTTGTCTAACCGATACAGGTTTAAGCTGCATGGTATTTGATTTGAATGTTCTATATAGTACATCCATTCTAGCTAACATCTGCTCATTCAATTGTTCTAGATTACATATATTTTTTTCGATCTTATCTATATCTAAAGAATCCTTATGTATTAGATTATTAGTTCTTTTTAGAAGTACTCTAGTTGATAATAGTTGATTCTTAATTCCATGAGTAAAGATTCTAGCTCCCATATGTGCAGTTTTTAATTTCCGTTCTAAGAATAGATCGGGTTTACCTATCTGTTCTTCAATCTTAGAATAATTCCATAAAAACACAAAACCGATACCGATAAATAAAACTGCTGTTGTAATAATTATATACCATGGTAATAGAGCCACCGATGATTGTAGCATAGCAAAAGTTGAATAAAGATATCCTAGAGTATTAGGGTCTGATATTTGCATTGTACCAAAAAAACCAAATAAATAAAATAATACATTTATACTTATAAGGGCAAAAAGAATATATTTTAACTGTTTTTTGATATAGGGTATATTAATTTTCCTATATTTCATGAAAATGAGTAAAATACTTATGACCGTATAGATGACGATACCTGTTCTAGAGATTCTATTAAGAAGCAAATAATTATGAACAAAATATTCCCTATACAAATGGGGTTGGTACCCGATAGTATGCATTATAGGAAAGATAGAAACCAAAATGTATAATTTCTTGTTTTCCCTAATACTTTTCTTGAAATAGACTTCTATTGCAAAACATATATTAGAAAAAATAAAAATAGATCTGCCCAATACAATAAACATACTTATTTTATCAAGAGGTATGGTAGAATACATTAAGTTATCCATAATTCTTTTATGCATAAACAGTAGGATATAAACATCCTTTGATACCCCTCCACTTTTAGCATAATAATACATATATCCCAACACAACTAAAAAACACCCGACATACAGAGCAAGCATCCAAAAAGATAACATATTTTTGATCTTTAATAAAAAATAAAACATACAGCCAATTAAGAGAATCAATATTACAATAATCATTTTATTCTCCTTTTTTTTAATCAACCTGCCTTATAATATGATTTCACTTCAAATAAGCATAGACCCTTTAAACAGTATGTTTAAGGGTCTAGATAGATAGAGAATCTATCTTTTATAAGCTTAATTTCTATGAAATATATTATGGGACAGCCCAATATATTTTATGTCAAACTATTTTAATGCATCTTTTATAATATCTGTTTTAACAAAATCTTCTACAGGTACTTGTTCTTCAATCTTGCCTGTCTTCAAGAATAATTTTTCAAGACCTTCAAACCATTTAAGTATATCTCCTGAATCAATGGCTTTTGTTATTTCACTAGATGTCATCATAATCATTTGAGGTACTTCTTTTTCTGCAACCTCTTTCTCAATATCAACTAATTCAACTGTCCAATCGACCATTTCATCAATATTTTCAGCTCTATAATCCATTGCTTTATAAAGACCTCTAACAAATTTTACCACAGTTTCTCTATTGTTTTCAATATATTTTGGTGTTGCTATCCAACTTGATGGAAATACATAATCAGGCATAAAATCTTCATTTTTAGCTAATTCTATTACTTGATCTTCTCCTAGGTTTTCTGCTGCTTTTAGAGTATATGGTGCCCAGATTGCTGCGGCATCCACTTGTCCTGAAATATATGCTGAGACTGCTCCTGCAATATCCATATTTACTACTTTGATCTTATCTCTAGGAACTCCTGCTTTTTTTAATGCTAAATCAAAAACAGTTTCTCCTGAAGTTCCAAGAGGTATAGCTACTTTCTTACCTACTAAATCTTCTACACTCTCGATTCCTGTCTCTTTTCTAGTCAATAATCTATCAGAGTTACCTAATGCATCTATTGCAATCAAGTCTACTTGTCCATCAATTGCAAGGAAATGCGCACCCATACCAATATATCCTACATCTATATCTCCTGAGACCATAGCAGCTATTTCAGGTGGTCCACTTGTAAATTTCACTAATTCTATTTCTAACCCTTGTTCCTTGAACGCCCCTGATTTAATACCTGTAATTATTGTTGATGCTCCACCCATGTTAGGATGATATGCAACTCTTAACTTCTTCAATTTTTCAGGTTCTTCTTCTTTTTCTTTATCATCATTAGCTCCGTTGTCTGCTTTTACAACAGCATCATTAGAATCAGTATTTGTTTCTTCTTTTTTACCAGCACATCCCACAAATAAACTCATCATCAATACCATAGATAACAAAACACCTATTAACTTTTTCATAAATTTAATCTCTCCTTAGAAAATTTATTTTTTAGACTCTAAATATTCTTCATATACTTGAGCCCAAATTTCATTTTTTAATTCATTAAATCTCTCAGTCATTTTTGTTTCTTGTGTTCTTGGATATGGAATATTAATATTAACAATATTTTTGATTCTACCAGGTCTAGCACTCATAATAACCACTCTCTGAGCTAATATAACTGCTTCCTCAACATCATGAGTTATGAAAAAGCAAGTTTTCTTTTCTGTTTCCCATGTATGTAATAATTCACTTTGCAGCTGAGTTCTTGTCTGCGCATCCAATGCACCAAAAGGTTCATCCATCAAAAGTACTTCTGGATTGATGGCATATCCTCTTGCTATGGCAACCCTTTGTTTCATACCCCCTGATAATTCTTTTGGATAAGCATGTAGGAAATCAGATAATCCAACCATATCAATATATTTTAGAGCTTCTTGTTCACATTTTTCTTTTGAATACTTTTTTAGCTTCAATCCGAATTCTACATTTTGCTTAACAGTCAACCAAGGAAATAATGCATATTGTTGAAAAATAACTCCTCTTTCTGGTCCTGGATCTTTTACTAACTCATCATTGACAGTAACCTCACCTGATGATGGATGGTCAAGTCCTGCAATAATATTCAATAAAGTTGATTTACCACAGCCGCTTGGACCAACTACACATACGAATTCATTTTCAGCAATCTGTAAATTAACTCCATTAAGTGCTACTACTTCACCATTTCTTGTATTGAACATTTTCTTAACATTCTTGATATCTACTTTTACATTTGTCTTGTCTCTTGCCATCCTGTTAGCTTCCTTTCTAAAAATAACACAATTTTATCTAACGTGAATCCGATAATTCCAATAACTACTATTCCTAAAATAACTACATCCATTTTTAGATATAAACTTGCTGATTGAATCATTTCACCTAGACCAACTTGCGCCCCAGTTAATTCTGCTGCAACAAGAGTAGTTAAAGAAGCTGCAAGTCCTAATCTCACACCAACTAATATAAAAGGAGTTGATGCAGGAACGATGACTTTAAAAAATATGTCCCTATCTTTAGCACCTAATACTCTAGCGGCTTTTATTAATGTTATATCTACTGATTTTACCCCTTGATAGATAGTTACTACCATCACTAAAAACGAAGCTAAAAATATTACTACAATTTTAGCACTTTCACCTACACCTAATGCAACTATTACTAACGGTATCAAAGCTATAGGTGGAATAGTTCTGAAAAATTGTATCCAAGGTTCTACTAATCCACTAAACTTCGGATACCATCCCATTAAAAATGCTACAGGTATTGCTACTATAAGACCTAAAGCAAATCCAGCTAAAACTCTAAAAAGACTATATCCGATATCAACAAACATGGAACCTTTTCTCACTTGATCCATGAATGCACTAACTGTTTCTGGTGGGCTCGCTAAAAATACACCTACATCAGGTAATGATGCTATTAACTGCCATATAACTATTCCAACTATTACAGAAATAATATTTAAATATTTCTTGTTTTTCATAATTGCCTCCTTAAGCTTCTACTACTTTTAGTCGTTATTGTGTACGCACAAACATTTACTATATTGTTATTATAATAGCTTCTATACTTTCATGTAAGTTTGAAATTTTTTCATACCTTTTTACAATGACTTATTTTTAATATATACTGATATTTAAAAAATCTCATAAAAAAAGTAATTATATAAGCAAAAAACAGTTTAATTTCCACAAACTAAGAAACCAAACTGTTTAATCATTCTTTATAATCTTAACTGAATATATTTTTATATCATTTATTTTTCATTATTATTGTATACTACTTTACCTTCAACTATAGTATAAATAACATTATAATTCTTATCCATAATTACAATATCTGCATCTTTATCTATATCCAAAGAACCTTTATTCTTATCTATATTAAGCATCTTCGCAGGATTGATTGTTATCATTTTTATACATTCTTCTATGGGTAATCTAGTAAATTCCATAATGTTCTTTAGTTCTTGATTCATCGTCAATGTACTACCTGCTCGAGAATCTCCATGAGCTAATCTAGCATCTCCATTTACAACGACAATATCGTTAACTCCCAATTTATATTTACCATCAGGCAATCCAGCAGCCATAACACTATCTGTAATTCCTATTACTTTGTCTATACCTTTTGTTTTAATCATTAACCTCACTATTGCAGGATGTAAATGAAGCCCATCACAAATAGCTTCACAATAAGCATCACTCTCAAGAGCAGCTCCAAGAATTGATGGTTGATGCTGATGCAACTGTCTCATACCATTAAATGTATGTGTAATACGACTAGCTCCCTCTTCTATACACATCATACAATCCTCATATGTGGCACCAGTATGTCCCAAAGAAACCACTACCTCTTTAGATACTGCATATTTTATTAATTCTATAACTCCTGGATTTTCTGCTGCAACAGTAATAGTTTTAATATTATCATCAGATTTCTTTTCATATTCCATGAACTTCTCTACAGAAGAATCAGCAATCAATTCATCTGGCATAGCACCTTTGAATTCACGTGATAGAAAAGGTCCTTCCATATGGATACCTAATATTTTCGAGCCATCTTTTTGCTCTTTCATCATATTTCCTATAATTTCAACTATTTCACAAGTTCTTTCATGAGTATCCGTAAGTAATGTTGGCAAATACCCTGTAACTCCTTTAGTAGCAAAAAATCCTGATAGTTCTTTTAACTCTTCTTTAGTAGCAAGGTTCGTATCTATTCCATTACCTCCATGAGTATGGACATCAATGAACCCCGGTAATACATACATTCCCTCTGCATCTATTACCTGTGAATCTTTTTCATCACTTACATTGAATCCCTGAATCTTACCATCTTCAATTAATACATCTCTCGAACTAATTTTTCCTTTAACTAAAACATTTCCATTTTTTATAATCATTTGGAATCATCTCCAATATCTATTTTAATATAATTGCTTGAGATAGATTCCTTGGATTATCTAAATCTAATCCTTTACTAATAGCACAATAATATCCTAGAAGCTGTCCTGATATTGCTACTAATGGCGTAATTAAATCAGCGTTATATCCACAATCTAACTCAATATAGTAATCGGCATGTTTCTTAGTTTCATTAGTAAGCTTATCTCCGATTATGAATATTCTACCACCATACTCTTTCATTTCTTTCATAAGCATAGCTTCTAATTCTTCGCATTCCTCTGTGATATATTGAGTTATTAATGTTTTATCATCTACTAAAGCCATTGGTCCATGTCTATATTCTAAGCTGTAATAAGCTTCTGAATTGGATATAGCCATTTCTTTAATCTTATTCATTGATTCATTTGCTATACCATATAAGCTACCTTGACCAAGAGTTATGTATAGATCCAGATCTTTGTTCTCTTCAATTATTTGTTTACATATATCATTAATATTATCCATGACCTTATTACAATTTTGTGGCATTTCCTTTAACTTGTCCACTAAATCTTGTTTTCCTGCAACTGTTAAAGCAAGAATCTGATTCATAAACACCATGCTTGTAAATGATTTAGTCATAACTATACTTTTTTCTTTTGCCTTTGGTGATAAAATGTAATAATCATTATACTCTTTACTGTTCTCATCACAAGTTACCGCTAGAGTCTTTACATTATCCAATGATCTTACTTTATTAATAGCCATCTTCACTTCTGTTGTATCACTTCTTCTTGTGATAGGTATAACAAGGCTTTTTTTACCTTTTACATATAATTCTGGTGTTAAATACAACTCTGAACAAGGTACAGCCTTTGCTGTTATATCATTATATTTAGAGAATATAGTTGCTGAAGTCTGAGCTAAATACAGAGAAGTACCACAACCAGTGAAAATAACTTCATCTGGGTTGACTTCACTAAATGCTTTTTTGATTGTCTCCGTTATCACATCTAGAGTTTCCACCACTCCGCTGAATGCTTCTCCTTGTTCAAAAATTTCTTTGATTGTGTGTTGTCCTAATTGTTTTTCCATATTTTTTCCTCCTTGAAAATTAAATATTATATTTACCTAACTACATATATTGAACTTAAACATCTATACATTCATTTTAATAAGTCCAATATATTAAAACTATTATTTATCTTATCTTCAGGCTTAGCCCTTGACAGAACCAGCTGTCAGTCCTTGTATCATATATTTCTGTAAGAATATGAATAAAATGAGTAGCGGTATACTTGCCAGTACAGAGACAGACATAACATTACCCCAATCATAAGATAATTCACCAAGATATCTCATGGATATACCGCTTGATAGAGTACGTATCTTGTCATCTGTAATAAGTGTTAAACAATATAGATAATCATCCCAAGCTATAAGAAAAGTATATAAACCTATTGCTAGAATACCTGGACTACATAGTGGTAAAATAACTTTAAATAATGTTGATAATCTTCCGCATCCATCTATGTACGCTGCCTCTTCTAAAGCTTTTGGAATATCATCAAAAAAACCTTTCATCAACCACATACAAAATGGAACATTAGAAGCAGTTAATGTGAGTATAACAGCAGTTCTTGTATTAAGTAATCCAACATTTTTAAATGTGGAATAAAGAGCAGTAATAATACCGACTACTGGGAAAATTGATACTGATAAAAATGCCATTATCAGAATCTGACTTCCTTTGAATTTAAATCTTGAAAAGGAATATCCTGCTAGAATAGATATAATTATTGTTAAAAGTGTTGTCAAACCAGCAGTTATAAAGTTGTTAAAATAATAAGTCATAAATAACTTATCTTTAAAAATATTTATATAATTACTTATAGTTGGCTTATGCGGTAACCACTCTGGCGGTATTTTATATATTGCAATATTATCTTTAAAAGAAGTTACAAACATCCACAATATCGGACCAACCAGAAATACTAATAATACTACTAGTATTATATAAGATCTCTTTTTAGGCTTACTATTCATATTTTCACTCCTTAATCTCTCGCTGTCTTAAAGACTTTATTGTAAACAATTGAGAATACTATTAAGATTATTAACCATATTGTTGAAACAGCTGCTCCTTTACCAAAGTTCAGATTCACAAAGGAATTCTTGTAAGTCATTATTGCTAGGGTAGTTGTTTTATTTACAGGTCCTCCCCCTGTCATTATCCAGAACAATGGGAATTGCTTAAAGTTAGTAATTATCGAAATAAGTAACGTTGATTTAATTACATTACTTAGCATTGGTAAAGTTACTTTAAAAAAGCATTGTCTTGAATTAGCACCATCTATAGTAGCTGCTTCATACAAATCACTAGGAATTCCCTGCATTCCAGCTAATAACATAATAGTAATAAAAGGTATTTGCCTCCATACTGATGCAGTAACTACGCTATATAGAGCGTATTTCATACTTGCCACCCAATTTATAGGGCTAGAAATTATGCTTAATTTCATCAAAATATAATTAAGTACTCCATATTGAGGCTGAAAAATCCACATCCATAATAAACCGGTAACAATCGTTGGTATGATCCAAGGTAATAGCACAATACTTCTTAGAACAGCTCTACCTTTAACATCTTTATTTAAAATATTAGATAAAATCAAACCTATAACAAATATCAAAGCTACTGTAATTATCATGAATTTGAATGTTGTTCCAATTGCAGTAAATATTTCTCCTTCATCAAATAACTCTTTATAATTAAGAAAATCATTCCAATAATACTCGGCATTAGCTTTTAATTTATAATTAAAGAAACTCATAATAACAGATTTAGCTATTGGAAAAAAAGTTGTAAATCCTACTACTATTATTGCAGGTAACAAAAGCATAATAGCAAATATACGATCATGCTTATCCCTACCCATTTTCTTATAAAAATTTCGAGTAGATTTATGCTTGGCCACACTAGCTTCTTTCATATCAATCAGTCACTTCCTTTGCTAGAATATTTATAACCCATTAATTTATTACCACATTATAATTAACTATAATGTGGTAATAATCATCACCTATCTATTTTAGAACTTGCTTTAACTTGTCATCCAATTTCTTGATAACATCTTCAGGAATTTCATTTCCTATAGTAACCCTTTGTGCTGCTGATGTTATTTCAAGCAATGCATTTTCCATGTTTTCATGTTGTTTTGATAGAGCAATAACTTGTGTCATACTGTCTTTAACTGGATCAATAAAATTATCATTAAGACTAAGTGATTCATTAACTGATTTTCTAGCTACTATGAAAGGTAATGTTGTATTATAATATTCTTCCAAAACTTCTTTTGAAGTAATAAATCTAACGAATTCAGCAGCCTCTTTTTTATGTTTTGAGTCTTTCATTATATGTAATTCATGTGCCGCCAATAAGCTTGCACCATCAGTTGCATCTGTTGCTGGTATCATCGCTACAGCAAGACTATCTTTTATTTCTGGATTAATTCCTACAACACCACTTGTTCCCCAAACTTGGTCAAAATACATTCCTAATCTACCAATGGCCATTAAATTTCTTAGATCTTTTAATTTTGCCGCTTCTGGATTAAGACCTTTTTCTTGTACTTCTTTATAGAATTTTAGAGCATCCAGATTTCCTTTTGTATTAATTTCAACTTCTCCTTTATCGTTATATATGTTTCCACCAAAAGTTAACATTGTACTTAACACGTTTTCTCCACTAACAGGTACAGACGCTGTTGAAGAACCTAAACCAAATACATTATTTCCGTCTTTGTCTTTGAGTTCTGATAATTTATCAGCATATTTTATCATTTCAGCATATGTTTTTGGTGGTGCATTAGGATCTAACCCTGCTTGTTCAAATAAATCTTTGTTGTATACCAGTAGGAAAGTACTGCATATCCAAGGTGCTCCATATAATTTACCATCATTTGACATTGATTCTCTTACACCTTCGTAGATATCATTTACATATTCCGCTCCTAATAGATCATCAAGAGGCTCAATAAATCCTGAATTAAGATATGAACTAAAAGCAGAAGATTCCCCATGTACAACATCAGGTGCATCACCCGAATTTGCTTTAATCAATATTTGTTGTTTAAGATCTCCATAAGGATAACTTACGAACTCTACTTTTATGTCTGTTTTTGCTTCAAAATCTTGTGCCATTTTTGTATAGAATGTTTCAGTTGCCTTTTCTAAAAGACCATATGTTGCAAATTGAATAGTTACTTGTTCATTAGAACTTGAATCATTTCCCCCATTATTACTATCTTTAGCTTTATCATTATCTTTATTTCCACACGCTGCTAAAGAAAACACCATAACAAAAATCAAAATACCCATAGTCATTGTTTTAAAAAACTTTTTAGACATATTAACACTCCTTTTAGTTATAATTTTTAATGATTTATAATGATAGACATATTACTCGTGAATATATCTCACCACATCAAAGAAAGCGTAAAAATATTTTTTGTTTCCATTAACCTGTTATATAAAATTATATATACACTCGTATGTATACACCCCAAAAAAATATATACTTCTACTGTGTTATAGATTTTGTGGTATTGCCAATGATTAAATCAGTATCTATATCTATGTCTTTTACAACTTTTCCTTCTATCTTATCAATCAATAATTCCAAAGCGGCACTACTAATCTTTTTCCTTGGAATCTCAACAGTTGTTAATCTAGGAACCATATATTTAGCTATAGTTGTATCATTATATCCTATTATTGACACATCTGCTGGTACATTAAGATTCAGTGACTTGATAGCACTCATTACTATATAGGCGTGCATATCATCGTTAACTAGAATAGCAGTAGGTCTATCCTTAGATTCGAATAACTTATAACTTTTTTCAAAAACATCTTTGTAACCATTAGCCCCTTGAATAATATAATCTTTATTTAGTTCCATATTATATTTATTATGAACTTCAGCATATCCTTTTACTCTTAAGTCATTATAATCTATGCTATCTTGTTCTTTCAGACTTGAATCCACAAAAGCAATCTTAGTGTGACCTTCTTTAATTAGATGCTCCATTGCTCTAAGAGTTCCTCCATAAATATCTATATTCACAAATGTAATATCCTTAGAAATATTTTCATGTATTCTATTTCCAAATAAAATAGTAGGAATGCCAATATCAGGGAATTTATTTATTAATTCTCCTTCTAAGATATCGGTACTTATTATAGCCCCATCAAATTGTCTGCTTATTAATTTATTAATATACTGTTCATCTCTTCTTGTATTGCAAAAAGAAATAATATAACCTCTCTCATTGGCTATATCTTCCATATCCATTACAATTTTTGCAAAGTGTTCATTACTTATATCATCACATATAAAAGCTATATGATAACTTTTTTTACATTTCAGTCCTAGTGCAACGGTATTAGGGTGATAACCTAATTCTTTTATAGCTTGTAGAACTCTTTCTCTCTTCTCTTGACTTACATATCTATTATTATTAGTAACATACGATACAATAGTTGGTGTTACTCCTGCTTGTTTTGCTACATCTTTTCTAGTAACTCTTTTACTACTCATAAAAAATCGCCCCACTTACCAATACATTAATATATTCTATAATTAATTTAATTTACAAATGTTTTTTGTACATTTTTTTATATAATGTGCTTTTTTGCTTGTAATAGAATGATTATATCACAAATATTATAGTTTGTACACACGAATGTATATATTTTTTCAGCATATTGTGTGCACACCTCAAACAATACTATGAAACAAGTCTTTTGTACCTAATAATTAAGACCCTATATAATATTATTGAAGTTATAAATACAACTGAAAATTTTTATAACTCATTATTATATACGGTCTTTCTATCAATAATTAATATGGTTTCTTTGCTACATATTTAGAAATAGTTATTTTAGCATCATCATGTTCTTGTAAAAAACTAACTGGGAATTTAGCTGTTACCTCACCATAGATAGCTCGTCTTACTACTGCTCTATGCCAATCTCTAAACATATACAGACGTATTTTTTTTGCACTCAGAATTTCCTTCATACCAATGGTAATACACCATTTTGGTAATGACTCAATAGCTCCACCTAATGCACCTGCTGCATTGATGGTTCTAGTTTCTCTTGATATCTTTAGAGTTCTAGTTCCAATATCTCTAAATTCTTGATCTATTATATTTTCACATTCTTCTGGTGGCTCATTAAAAGCAACATGTCCATTAATACCTACACCGCCAAAACATATATCAACTCCACCAAGTTCCTC
Source organism: Vallitalea sediminicola (assembly GCF_054408565.1). Lineage (NCBI taxonomy): Bacteria > Bacillati > Bacillota > Clostridia > Lachnospirales > Vallitaleaceae > Vallitalea > Vallitalea sediminicola. The sequence goes on along the minus strand of NZ_BTPT01000041.1, from coordinate 1,812 downwards.
CATCTTTTCGAATATTTCATTCTCTTTTCCAGGTTCAGGGAAAAATCTGTGGTCTTTGGGAACATTTATATCTTCGTCAATTTTACCATATAATTCTCTATCCATAAATCCTTTGAAACTAAGATGGTCATCTGTATCAATCATGGTCATATCATCATTAAGATATTCATCCATATTAAATATATATACATCATTAAGATTAAGATGATACTTATTAACGATTCTTGCAAATCTTTTATATTGTCCAACTGGTCCTACTGGACAGATGAATACAGTATTTTTACCATTTTCATTATTTTCTTTTATAGCATCAAACATAGCCCATGCCATATCATGATACATATCGTCCTCTGTATCCATTATCTCTAATGGAATCTTACTGTTTTCCCCTAGTTTGTCTTCCCCGATTGTGAAATAATCATTCATCGTTATGCCTCCTTGTAATATTTATATTATTAAAATATATCTTTATAGACTAATGTAGCAGCTGAAACTCCACTTAATATGTCTGCATCTTCTCTATGTACAAATACAGTATCATCTCCAACCAAATTAAACAGCTGTTCTTTTGCATACATTTTGATTCTATCTGTTACATTATCTCTATATCTAAAAAACTCTCCTGAAAGAATAATAATATCTGGATTAAGTATATTAATTAAATTAGAAATCCCAAGCCCTAATGCTTTTTCTGCTTTATCTAATACGCAACTACACAAATAATCATTATTTGAAGCACACTTGTTAATTAGTTCAAATGTAATTTGATTACAATCTTCCTCTACATAATCAGTAATTATACTTTTAGAGCCTTTATTTAATTCATCTTTAACAGTTGTTTCAACTGCCTCTGTACCACAATAAGCTTCCAAACATCCTTTTTTACCACATGTACAGATTCTACCGTTTTGCTCAATCTTCTGATGTCCAATTTCACCAGCTACACTATTTTTTCCTCTTAAGATGTTTCCTTCAACGATAATTCCGCTACCAACTCCATGATTACATATTATGTAAATAATATTCTTGTATCCTTTTCCATAACCATACCAATATTCATCCAATACACATATATTAGCATTATTATCTATATAAACTGGCAGAGAAAAAATTCCTTCAAGATACTTTTTAAGATTAATTTTTTTTGGTTGTCTATTAATGTTAAAATCTATAAGTATGCCTGTGTTGTAATCAACAGTGCATGGAACTCCTATTCCAATTCCCAATATCTTATCTTCACTTAGCCCTGACTGAGAAATTAGGGTTTCTATTATTTTTTCTACATTACCTAAAAATTCTTTTTCTTCTTTTATGTATCTTAAACTCTCTTCTTTTCTTGCTATTATGTTTCTATTAATATCAAGAATTGCTCCTTTTATACAAGTTCGAGTAATATCCAATCCTATACAGTAGAAGGCTTCTTCATTCACCTTTAATAGGACTGGCTTTCTACCTACTGTTGTATTATCAGTTCCAGCTTCACCTGTTTCTATTAAAATATCACTTTTAACTAATTCATCCACTATCCTAGATACTGTAGGTTTTGATAATGATGTATTATTACATGCATCAGTTCTAGATACAGGTTCATTTTCTCTTATATAATTAAGCAGAATCTTTCTATTTCCATCAATAGATTTATTATTTATTGCCACCATATTATTACACCCTTTATTTCACCTTGAAACTATTATTTGCTAAATATCTTAAGTATTACTAAACACCCTATTACTTAATTAGATATTCAACATTATATTATCAAAATATCATATTAAAATATCATTGTCAAGTTAATTTGTTTCATAGTGAAAC
>NZ_BTPT01000040.1:0-31961 GCF_054408565.1 Vallitalea sediminicola | reverse complement strand
AGGGGCTGTCAGCCCCTTTTAGTATTAAATTTATATTAATCTTACTTATTTGCACGCCACTCATCATATTGCTTTTGAAGTTCTTCAATTACTTTATCTATTCCTGCATCTTTTAATTTCTCTACAGCTTTTGGAACATATTCAGTAGGATCAACTACACCTAAATAAAGAGATGAATTTACTTCTTCAGCTACATTAGTAACAGCTGACATTGTAGTCTTAACTTTTGATAAGTCAGGAGTAAATCCTAATGAAGGTGCATTGATACATGAGTTATTGAATTCTTCGAATTTTTCCCATTTATCATCTGGTGTACCTTCTATTGAATAAGTGTTGAATAAGTTACCGATAGAAAATCCTGGGAACGTATATGATTTTTTACCTTGCTCAGTCTTAGTAATATGTTGATCATCAACTTTATTATAATGAGTTCCTTCAATACCGTAATCAATTAGATTAACTACATAATCATCAGTATATAATAGATTCAAGAATTCCATTGCTTTTTCTGGATACTCAGAAGTAACTGAAATACCTTGCATAGCACCACGAGTTGAACTATTATTTGCATAAGGCTCATGTACAGGCATAATTGCTATCTCTGACATACTGAAATCTCCATCATGCCATATCATTTCTGCATATGGTTGATAATGTGCTTTTGCTATAAAATAGTTTCCTGATTTGTTAAAATCTCCAACTGTATTAATTGCTGCATCTGGATGAATGAATCCCTTTTCATAATATCTGTGCATTGTCTTGAATATTTCCATTGCTTCTTCAGTTTCATATGTGTTAACAATCTTTGAATCATCATCAAGCTTTATACCAAATGGTAAATTAGATCCTAAGAAATCATCTATATTAGGAACATATGGAGCACTTTGCTTATCAAGTGTTAATGGCACTATGTCTGGCTCATTATCTTTAATGATTTGTAAATATGGCTCTAAACTTTCTAAAGTAGTTATTTTACTAGTATCAATAGAATATTTATCAGCTAAATCTTTATTGATAATCCACATTGCCTGCCATCCTAATTCCTTATTAGTAGGTAATCCATAGATTTTACCATCAATAGTTGCACCTTCTAAGAATAATGAATGTAGGTTATCTCTAATTCCTGTTCCATACTCGCTTATTAAATCATCAAGTGGAAGTAATGCACCCTTAGATACATTTGAAGCAAAGTCATTAGCCCAAGAACATGAAAACATTATGTCAAAGTTTTCTCCTGAAGCAATCTTAACTTGCATTTTTTGATTGTATTCAGCCCAGTCAAACATCTTGATATCAACTGTAGCATTTATTTTTTCAAGTAAATATTTATTTAATTCTTCTTCAATAAGAGCTTCATCCTTTTGAGGTGTTCCTATTGTATACCAAGTCAGATTAACTGGCTTTTCTTTCTTATCGTCTGAACCTGAATTAGTAGTATCTTTTGAATTATCATCTTTCTTTTCTCCACATCCTACTAACATTGTTGATATAGCTAGCATTAATGCTAAAACTAAAACTAAACTTTTTTTAAACATTATATTTCCTCCCTTTGAATTGAAATTTAATTCTATATTAAATTGCTGATAATAGCAATTAATACACTTATATTAACCTTTTACTGAACCTACTGTAAGTCCTTGTATGAAATACTTTTGAAAAAAAGGATATGCACAAGCTATAGGAACTGTTGATATAACTACAATTGCCATTCTCAATGTTTCAGAAGGTAGCTCGTTGATTTCTTGTTTACTCATACCCATGTTATTCGCATTTTGAATAAGGAACTGCATTTGTTTCTCAATCTTCATCAATAAGTATTGTATAGGAGTCACTTTGGCAGAATCAATATATAATAATGCATTAAACCAATCATTCCAATATCCTAAAGTTGTAAATAAAGCAATCGTTGCAACAGAAGGTAATGATATAGGTAATACTATCTTGAAAAACGTTCTGAACTCACCAGCACCATCAATTTGTGATGCTTCAATCATGGAATCTGGTACACTAGTTCTAAAAAATGTTCTCATAACTATAACATAAAAAGCATTTAGCGTTAATGGTAAAACAAGGGCCCATATAGTATTTTGAAGTTTCATAACCCTTGTTACAACTAGATAAGTTGGAACAAGTCCACCACTAAAAAGCATAGTAAAAAATGCCATGTAATTGAAGAAACTCTTATATCTAAAACACTTCCTAGATAATGCATAAGCATAGAACGCTGTAACTGTAACACTAATAATAGTACCAACTACTGTTATAAATACGGATACACCAAATGATTTTATGATTTGTGTACCTGTTTTGAAAATATATTCATAAGCAGCAAAATCAAATTTTGCTGGAAATAAAGAGTATCCATTAACTCTCAGAACTGCTTCATCTGTTATAGATGACATTATAACTGTTATGAATGGCACAATACACATCAGTGAAAACAAACCAAAAAATATTGTTATAATTGTATCTGATTTTCTAGAAATATTATGGAAACTTCCTTTACTTTTATTTTTAGCCATTTTCTTCACCTCCACTAGAATATTGCGTTTTCTTTATCTACTTTTTTAACGATACCATTTGTAATCATAATCAATATGAATCCAACCGCTGATTGGAATAGACCTGCTGCTGTACTCATACCCACATCACCTGATTTTATCAAACCTCTATAGACATATGTATCTATAACATTTGTTACAGGGAATAGAGGTCCTGATTCTTTTGGTACATTAAAGAAAAGTCCGAAATCAGCACTAAATATTCTTCCAATAGCTAAAATTGTTAGTGTAATAATCATTGGTTTTAAATGTGGTAAAGTAATGTGTTTAATCTGTTGCCACTTTGTAGCTCCATCCAACATTGCAGCTTCATAGTATGCCTTATCAATACCACAGATTGCTGCTAAATAAAAGACTATACTATATCCAAGATTTTTCCAGTTATTAATAAATATTAATAGTAAAGGCCATTTTCCTGGCTCAGAATACCAAGATACCTTGTCCATACCTAAAGAAACTAAAATATTATTAATTATTCCTTTGTCTAAACTTAAGAAGATATATACAAAATATGAAACAATTACCCAAGATAAGAAATATGGAAAAAACATGCTTGTCTGATATACTTTACTTAATTTTTTTCTAGTCATTTCATTAAGCATGATTGCAAATGCTACAGAAAGAATTGTTCCAGTAAGTATAAATATCGCATTATAACCTATTGTATTTCTAACTATTATAAATGCATCACTGGAACTAAATAGAAACTTAAAATTATCAAAACCGACCCAATCACTTTTTAATAAACTGTTAATGAAGCCACCAGGAAAATATCTAAAATCTTTAAATGCAATAACAACTCCAAACATCGGCAAATACTTAAATATAATCAACCATATTGCCCCTGGTAAAATCATTAATAATAAAGCAAAATTTCTTTTAATGTTGCTTGTCATTTTAAAAGTAGTTTTATTGTTAGTTAAATCTTTCACTACCTTTATCACCTACCTGTCTATTTTATCGCTAACGTATGTATATTATATAAGCTACACTTAATATTCTCTAGTTTAAATTGTTTAGTTTTACTATAAAAATATCACTTTATAAGATATTATTATATGTTTTACTTATATTTACCTAGGAATTCATTTGATTTCATAGCAATAAGTTAGCAGTTTATCAACATTGATTGCCGTTTATATGCATATTTCTTGTTCGTTTGCAAATCTTATAGATATTATACAAATATTAGTTTTTACTAATACTCTTTTACTGCAAATATTACAAATCTACTATAAATTATTTATATTTACTAGATTTTTTTTATATATTTTTTTCCGGTTAGTTATATCTTACATTATTGATGGACTAAAAAGTAATTCTATATTATAATATAAACATAATCAACTAGAAACGTTTATTCACGATTGGATGTGTTACAAAATTGACAAAATGGATTTCTAATATAAAAAACCAACTTTTTATAAAAATCATAACTTTTTATTCACTTATTGCAATTATTTTTCTTACATGTTTATCCTGTTTATCTATATATATAATTAATGATAATAAAACCAAAGAAATCAAAAATGCTAATTCACAATTGATTGATGAAACTTATTATACTTTAACTTCAAAATACAATACTTCACAAAACATATTAAACAATCTATATGTTAATAACTCTTATGTTGATTCAGTGTTAGCTTTTCTAGAAATTGGCTATCCTGAGTTTTATACTTATTCAATAAAAAGCTATTTTGATAATAATATATCTCATTTTGCTAAACTTAATGCATATTTAGAAACTTCAATATTACAAGATCAGGATATAGATAGCATAATGTTATATAGTATAAAAAATGACTTTGTTTATACGTTTAACGATAGTACACAATCAAAGTATTATAATAGCGATACAGAAGTATTTAATAGTTACCAAGAAATATTAAGTGATTATCCCTTGAATGAAAAAGTAATATTTAAAACAGGTTTTTCTGAAGATAATCCCGAATCCAGTATTTTCAGCTATATATTAACTATTCAGAATCCAATTTCATTAAGACCAGTAGGAAAGATAATCATAAATTATAACAGCAACAGTATTTACAGTAATATAACAACTAATTCAAATAGCATTAATCCTGGACATGTCTTAATACTAACTAGTAATAATAATGTAGTATTTGATTCCTCCAATAAATACAATCAAGAAAATATTGATCCTAACATAATTAGAAATTCGACTCTTAAATATGAATTAATCAACTCCACATATGTTAAGTCCATCAAGAATACTGACGCAGATACAGTTATTTTAGGTATTATACCCCAAAAAATCATACTTAACTATATCAGACCCACAATTTTGTTGATTTTGTTAGTTACTATAATATGTATAATAGCTATTATTGGTTTGTCCATTTTATTTACTGCATCATATTCAAACCGTTTGCGTAAAATAACATCAGCGATAAAAAAAGTGCGTAATGGTGATTTATCTGCAAGAATTAAAACAGAAAACAAAAAAGATGAGTTAGCAGCAATTGCCAATAATTTTAATCGGATGTGCGACGACCTTGATAATTATATAGAAAAAGTATATGTATATCAAGTTAAACAAAAAAGTGCTGAATTAAAATCTCTTCAAGCACAAATTAATCCTCACTTTTTATATAACACTTTGGAATCAATTAGAATGAGAGCAGCAGTTAGTGGCGCAATTGATGTTAGTGAAATGATATATATACTTGCTACATTCTTCAGGAATTCATTAAAAACCGAAACTGTTACTACTATTGAAAAAGAAATAGAACACTGTAAATTATATTTAAAACTCTTTCAAATCAGATATAACAATAAATTAACTGTGAATGTTAATATTGATGAATCAATGCTGTCATACAGCATAGTTAAATTATCACTACAACCAATTGTAGAAAATTATATTGTTCATGGAATAAACTTAGATGCATCAAACAATAGCATTACCATAAATAGCTATTTCAAAAATAAAGATATCTATATTGAAATAAAGGATAATGGATGCGGTATAGAGGAAAACGATTTAGAAAATATTAAATTAGCTCTTGAAAATAAAATACAGCCTACAAGCATAGGGATATTTAATGTTCACGAGCGATTACGAATCGTATATGGTGATTCTTATGGACTAAAAATTTCATCTCATAAAAATATCGGAACAAAAGTGACAATTCATATACCTGCAAGAAAGAAAGGAGATTTATAATATGTATAACGTTTTATTAGTTGATGATGAACCTTTTATTGTTGACGGACTTGAAGTATTAATAGATTGGGCTAAATTAAACTTAACAGTTGTTGGTAAAGCTTACAATGGTAGGGATGCCCTTGATTTCATGAAATTTACTCATGTAGATATTTTGATTACTGATATTAAAATGCCAAAAATGCAAGGTCTGGAACTTATTGCTGAAGCCAAAACCCTCAATCCTAACTGTAAATGTTTGATACTAAGTGGATATAATGATTTTGAATATGTTAAAGAAGGTATTAAACTTGGAATAGAAAACTATCTAACAAAACCAGTTAATACAGAAGAATTGACCTCAACACTAGAAGAAACAGTTATTAATCTAGATACAGCAACATCCAAGGTTGTTTTTACACCTGATAATAGTGAATGGCATATATTAAGAGGCAATATCTTATCTAGATGGGTTAATGATTCAATCACTTCAGAAGAACTTCAAAATAGGGCAGATATGCTTCAAATCATTACTGATAGTTCATGTTATAGTGTAGCAATAATTAATATTACGTTGGATAACAATATAAACACTCAAGTATCTAAGATATATAACATCTGTTATAACTATATAAAATCAGATACTAAAATAATGTCCTTTGAAGACATGTATGGTAATTTTGTATTAATATTCACTCATGAAGAATTCCATGATAGAGAATCATATATATTAAATATTCTTAATAATATATATGATAATATAACTTCACTTAACGTAAAAGTACATATAACTCTAGGACCAACAGTTATATCTTATAAAGTGCTATCTAAAAGTTATAAGACTGCAAGAAAACTTTTTGAGTATTTTCTGATATATACTAGTAAAAAAGTCATATGTAACGATATACTAGATGATAATAAATTAAAAGTTGAAAACCTAATATCAATAGATCATACCTTCATTGCATCTTCCCTGGTATCTAAAAATAAAGAGGAATTATTTAACTATATAGACGAACTTTTTGATGAAGTCATTAATATACCTGGAATAACTCCAGAACATCTTAAAATGATTGTTTTAAAAATCTTATTGACATTATATAAATCCATGAGCAGTCAATTTGTTTTATTTCAGAATGAAATTATTAATCATCAATCTAATCTATTATCTAATATCCATAATATAAATGACTTGGGAATATTAAAAGAAACATTAAAAGACCTATTTATCTTTATAATAGATAGGCTTAATGAGAAAGAAAACTCCACTAGTCCAGTAGTATATCAAATACTAAAATACATTCATAAAAATTATAGTAAAGAGCTCTCTTTGAAAACTCTAAGTTTTAAGTTTAATATTAATACAACTTACTTAGGTCAGCTATTCAAAAAGGAAACCGGTGTTTCTTTTCCTAATTACTTAAATAATTATAGAATTGATAAAGCTAAAGAATATCTATTGGAATCTAATCTTAAAACAGCTCAGATAGCTAAAAAAGTTGGTTATATAGATCCTAACTACTTCTATAGGATTTTCAAAAAATATACAGGTGTCTCTCCTACTGATTATAAGACCTTAAAATAAGATTAGCAAAGGGGGGCTGTATCAAAAATACAGCCCCCTTTGTCTTGTAATCTATTTCAATATTAACTTGAATGTTTTAATTTCGTATGGTTTTATTACGAATTGGAATTCACCATTTGAAGTTTCTATGTTATTATAAACTTCTCTTTCTTCTAAATCGCATTCCACAACTTCTTTTATTTCTTTAAAGAATTTAATCGTAGCATTAGTTCTTCTATTATAACATTCATGTACACGAATTATAATATCATCACTATATTCTCCTTGCTTAACAACTTCAGCAATAACGTTATCACTATCAATATTTACAAATGATAACTCTTTAGGCATTGTCCCTTGATTGGAGTCAACTACACAAGTGTGTACTGGCACATTGATTTCATATGCTTTTTTAACAGTACCACCATCTTTCCAATCACCAATATGAGGATACAATGAATACTTGAAGTTATGAACTTCTCTATCAGCATCTTCATTAGGTACAGTTGCTGATTTTAATAATGTTAATCTCATGTTACCATCTTTTATGTCATGACCATACTTACAATCATTCAATAAACTTACACCATAATCATCTTCTGACAAGTCAGCCCACTTGTGGCCACATACCTCGAATTTAGCAGTATCCCAACTTGTATTCCAATGTGTAGGTCTTTCAACATTACCAAACTGAATATCATAAGTAGCTTTATCTGTATGAATATCTACAGGGAATGCTGCTTTTACAAGTATATGTTTTTCCTTCCAGTCAATAGTAGTATCAAAATCAATTCTTGGTATATCATGATAGATAGTCATTAATTGAGTTATTGTAGATTCTAAGAATTTCCTTTTAATTTCTAAAGTTGCCTTTAAGGAAGATCTTTCTATTACATTAATACTTTCTACATCATCCATTTCCCACATTTTTTCTTGATAATATATATTAATATCCCATGCATCCCAGTTATGAGGTTTATCTTCAAATGCTTGAAGAACATTACCTCTCTCACCATCTTTTAATACTTGTCTATTAACTCTCTTATCTAATAATGAAATGATATGTCCTTTAGCATCTAATCTTATATCGAAGAATTCATTTTCTAGATGATTATTATCAGCTACTAATTCATTAGCAGTTTTAACTTCTTCATCTCTTATGTTAAATACTTTATAACCTTTTGCAGGTATATTAGCATAAAAGGTAACAACGCCATTATTATAAGTAGTTAATAATTTTTCATCACCGTCATATACACTTATCTCTGCTGGATATTCAAAATCAATTATTTCTGCTCTATCAAATGATAATGGATTAAACACTACAACGGATTTTTCATCTATATTAATATTTTTAGCAATAGCATCTATAGAGCTATCTTTAATTTCATTTCCCTTAGCAATTATTTCTTCATATTGCTCTTTAGAATCATCATACACCTTTTTAATTGATGAACCAGGTATTATATCATGAAACTGATTAAGGCAAATAGTTTCCCATCCATTATATATATCATCTTTTGGATAAGGTGTTCCATCTACTAAATTAGCCATAGTTGATAACCACTCAATATCCTCATATAAAAACTCAGATTTTCTATTGTAACGTTTGTTTCTTGCCATACTAGTCAGTGTACCTCTGTGGTATTCAAAATATAATTCTCCTACCCAGCTAGGTAATTTATGATTATCAGATACATTTTTATCTAGTGTCTCAAAGAAATCTGTAGCTGTAGTCAACTTAACCGCTGGACAACCTTTTATTCCTTTTTCAAGACGTTTTGAAATCTCTAACATATCTTTAGTTGGTCCACCACCACCATCACCGTAGCCATAACTAATAAGTACTTCATCACTTAATTCTTTTTGTTGATATCTCTCCCAAGCACCTTTAACTGAGTTTGGATCAATATATCCATTATATGTTGTAAAGAATCTTTCTGGTAGATCATCAAAATTAGCTGTTGTGATAAAGTGAGATAAAATCTTAGTTCCGTCTAGACCTTCCCACTCAAAAGTATCATAAGGTAATTTATTATATTCATTCCAACTGATCTTTGTTGTCATAAAATAATCTACAGAAGATTTTTTAAGAATCTGTGGTAATGCTGCACTATAGCCAAATACATCAGGTAACCATAGAATTCTATTTTCCATTCCAAATTCGTTTCTAAAGAATTGTTTACCATAAACAACTTGTCTAACTAAAGATTCACCTGAACTTAGATTACAATCTGCTTCAACCCACATTGCACCTTCCGGTTCCCAACGTCCTTCTTTAATACGTTCTTTAATTTGATTATATAAATCTGGTCTATCTTCTTTCAAGAATTTGTATAGTTGTGGCTGGCTAGACATGAATACATAATCATCATAGTGATTCATAAGTTCTAGAACTGTTGAAAAACTTCTTTGAACCTTTAATCTTGTCTGATCCAAATCCCATAACCAAGCTACATCGATATGTGTATGTCCAACACACTTAGCAACTACACTCTTATCTCCACAGAACTCATGATAATATTTATCTTCAAGGTAATCTAACGCATCATTAATACTGTCATAGAATTCTGAACTATATGGTTTTCTTAAGTCAACTTTGTTAACAGCATTAGTTAAAAATTTTATAGTATCTATTCTATCTTTATTTTCTTTTGGAAGTAATTTTATTACTTCTAGAGGTACATATATATCATAATATAATTTTTCTACTACATCATCAAATACACTAACTACATTTCTACATTCTGACAAACTATCAATTGTTCCACTATATGCTTGTAGATCAACAGTGTATTTTTCACCTAATACGGATTTATTACTTAAAATTATTTCAGTATGGTTTATATCAAGTCCCTGCACTAATTTACCATTAACAAAAATAAGGAATTGAGGATTATTTGCATCCCATTCGCCTTCTTTTCCTGTAAGTACTTGATATACCAATTTCTTGTTTGCATATTCTTCTGTTACATTGAATTCCCCACGAAACCAAGCATATTTATCTTTTCCGCCCCATCTATCATCTTTACTAAATGTCTTCCAAGGCTCAGCAGATTCATCTGCTTCTCTTATCTCTTTGTATAATCCTTCCTTCATCTGGATTGACTCAAGAGTGTTTTTTTTCACATATCTTAATTCCTTCATTTCTTCTAATAACTTACCTATTCTTTCTATTTCAAAAAACATTGAAAAACCTCCTTTAATATTTTTATGATCTCAAGTATCTATTTATTAAATCAAAATGCAATTACTAAACAAAGAAATACCACTCTTCCAACCAAGGTTCATTTCCAAATTTTAATTGTATTTGATTCTTTAAATCTGTTATTAATTCATCAGCCAATGCGTATTGACTATATTCATCGACTTCTTTATCTACCTGCAAAGGCAGATCATTACTTATAATATTCTTACCTAATCTAATGATTCTATTTTCATTTTGACTACCGAATTTGGTTTGTTTCAAATAATGAAATAACCATTTATCATGAGGATAGGTTTGTTCATCAATTAAATAACTCAATTGACATATTAATCTTATTATCTTAGAACAATGAAGAATCACTGATATTTCATCACCTCTTTTTAATGGGTGACGCAACCAATCTAGAGTCAACTGTAACTTTAGATATTTTTGTTTAACATCAATGATACTATCTTCAAAAATACAGGTATTATACTCATCTATGATTTTATTATATCGGTCTAATTCATCATGTAGTACTATTACATTGGTATACTCCCATATTTCTGGATAATCCTTCAGTCTAAAATACTCTGTCAATTTTTCATATGTTTCAATATTATAATGTCCTATCCAATCTGGCAAATTCATAAAAACCCCATCTTGTCTTGATATTAGTCCAAGATTGTAATAATCCTTTACAATTTTATCTTTTACTTTTTCGTCACAAAAAAATACTAAATCGATATCAGAATATTGATCAGGATTACCTCTAGCGGTACTTCCTTTAAGCACAAGTGACATCTCGCTCCAATATTTACTTAATACACTATGATTTGATAACTCATTGCAATAATATCTTGCTTGGCTGAGTAATTCATCACGTTTCTTCAATCTATACCTCCTCCTTTTGAAATACAAAACAAAAAAATCCTCCAATATAAGAAGCACACTTATATATGCTTTTATTATATTTGGAGAATGCTATCAATAAAATATCTATAATAGACTTTTATTTAATATTTTGGGACATTATTAAATTAAGTCCCAGGAAATTTCCCTTAAGTCAAACCTACAAGTATATTGATTCCGACAATTATGCTAATTATAGAAAAAGCTGTAGTTAATATTATTATAGCCGCCGCCAATTGACTATCATTATCCATAGCATCTGACATTGCAAAGCTACTAATTGCAGTTGGGGAAGCAACAGAAATTAATATGATACCTAGATTATCCCCTCTAAAACCTAAATAATAAGCTATAGTCAATATTATTAGAGGATTAACTATGGTCTTTAGAAAAGTTGCTATTAATGCATAATTAAAGTTATCCTTAACTTTATCCCAAGAAAAAAACGCACCTATACAAATTAATGATAAGGGTAAAGTTAATGTCCCAGTATATTCAATTGTATTATGTATAAACACAGGCAATTCTATATGTAATGACGCAAATATTAATCCCACAAAAATAGATATGATTAAAGGATTTTTTGCTAAATTAACTAATGTGATTTTGACATTATTCTGAGATTTTTCTTTGGGCAGAAAAATAGTAAGTGCTATAACAGCCATTATATTATACATGGGAACTAAAAATGCTGTTAACAAAGCTGCTTTTGCCAAAGCAATATCACCAAATAAATTCATGATTAGTGAGTATCCTATTATAACAAAATTAGTTCTTACTATGCCCTGTACAAAAGGTCCTCTTGCTCTTAGATCAACTACGATCCTTTTAGCTAAGAGAATGGAGAGCAGAAAAAGTACTATATTAGTAATAAATAAAAATAATATTAAATTAATTATTTCTGTGCTGAATAATTCTTTTGTATTAACCCCACTGACACTTTGAAATATCATACATGGTAAACTTACTTTAAAAACAATTTTAGTGGATTTTTTTACAAATTCATCATTTATCAATTTAAATCGTTTAAGTATATAACCCATTAATATAACTAAAAAAATAGGTAATACACCATTAATTGTAAATATTATGTTATCCAATTTATTTTCTCCTTAATACTAACTTAAATCAAAAATTTATTATATTAGTTCTAAATAATCCAGGTGGATACCCTTCTTCTCTTTTGAAAAATTGACTAAAATAATACTCACTAGAAAAACCTAATTGTTCTGAGATTTCTTTTACAAGTAAATCTGTATTTTTTAGTAAATCCTTAGCTTTTTTTAATTTGATTTTATTTATATATTGTTTAGTTGATAGATCTGTTTTCTTTTTTATAATCCTATTAATCTGTTTTTCACTTAAATACATATAATCAGCAATATCTTTTGTAATTACTTTATTACCTATGTTATCGAATATGTATTGTGTTATTTGTGTAAATCTATAATCGTCTTTTTTATGTTTCACTGGAACTTCATAATTATAATCTCTATTCTTACTAATAACTTGTACAGATGAAATCAAAATCAAGAGAATATATAGCTGGATTTGATTATAATAACCGATTTTCTCATAATATGCACAATAAAGAACTTTTTCAAATATTTTAATCGTACCGTTGTAGTCTCTGAAAGCACTGCATTTATTGTCATTGAGGAATTTATATATTATCAAATCTTCAATGTTATTCTCATTATTTAATGAAATATGACAATTCATACAGTATTCAACATATTTGCTACTATCAATATTTATCTGTTCATGGTATTCACCGGGTTTAGTTATATAGAATTCACCTTTACATACTCTAAATTCATAAGTATCCATTCTAACCATTGACATACCATCTGCAACAAAATGAAATTCATATGCAGAGTGGGTATGCCTTGCAATATTCCATTCACCTTCAACTGTCATAACTCTAAACCAAAACATCTCAATGTCAAAAGAGCCTTTACAAAATTTCAGGTCTAATTGAGATAATTTTTTTGATGCTTTGGCAATATCAAATTTCATGATACAACCCCCTAGTTTTTAACATTCATGTAAATTCTATGAATAATTATATTTCTTTGCGACTAACTACATTATTAGCTATTGGTCTAAATTTCTTATCTCTCCATCTATCTTCATTTGATCTAATAAGCAAGTATGAAAGTGCCAAAAGGAGAAATCCACATATTACAGCTATTACCTCCACATTCTGTAAATCAAATGAAAAAGATATTAAATAACCTATACCTAGTCCAATAAATAAGAATATCAAAGGTATAGTATACATAATCACTACAGCTTTCAAGAAATTACTTTGCTCCAATGAAATTTCAACTTGATCCCCTTCTTTTGCATCACATATATTCTCAGCTTCAATAATCATATCTTTGGTTTCAAAACCTGCTGTACATGCTCTACATTTAGCACAAGCTTCTCTTCTTTCAAGTTTAACTGTTACATATTTTCCTGCTTCTTTTATAACGATGCCTGTTTCTGCCATGATTTCACCTCTCTAAAGTAATCCAATGTATAAGAAAAACAAAAATAAAATCCATTTCCTTTATAGTATCAAAATGTTTACTATAAGTCTATGGATTTTTTTGTATTGTATATATTATTTATCTTTACTTATCATATTTCAGTAGAAACTTTTTTCAGTGCCAATATGTTTTCTAATGGTACATCACTTTGTAATGCCTCATGGCTAGGAGATATAACAAATCCATCACCAAATATCCTCTTAAGTCTTTTTACTTCATTAATAATATCATCTGGTGACCCGTTAGGCAATAAATCTTGAGTATCTACACCACCTACAAAAATTATATCATCTTTATATTTAACCAATTCCTCAGCTGACATACCTTTTGCTTTTGCCT
The DNA here is from genome assembly GCF_054408565.1 of Vallitalea sediminicola. Classification (NCBI taxonomy): domain Bacteria; kingdom Bacillati; phylum Bacillota; class Clostridia; order Lachnospirales; family Vallitaleaceae; genus Vallitalea; species Vallitalea sediminicola. The sequence continues at coordinate 17,692 of NZ_BTPT01000040.1, read as the reverse complement.
GAAGCGGATGTAATGCATCCATTCCAGTACTAATCAAGTCAGGTATCACCTTATAAATAGAACCACATGAATGAAGCATTACCTTTAACTCATATTTTTTTCCTAGACTAACTAGCTTTTCAAAAGATGGAAGAACGAATGTTCTGAACATATCAGGACTAATTAATAAATCTAATTGGCTCCCAAAATCGTTCCCAAAAAAGAAACCAAACAGGATATCCTTTCCTTTACATGCTTCAAATATTCTTTGATTAGCTTTTAAGTAGAAATCAACTATTTTATCTGTTACTGCTTCAACAATCTCTGGCTCTGTAAACATTTTTATAAAATAATTTTCCATTCCAAAGAAATCACATACTAGATGAAAAAATGGTGACCACATTCCACCAAATACTGCTAACCCTTTTTCATTGGCTCTTGTAATAATTTTGATGTATTCGTCAACATCAATATATTCTGGATTTGGCCATGGAATCTTATCTACATCTTCCAACTTGATATCAGCATATTTCCCGCCTTCACTTAATGTTTCTCTATGACCTATTACTGCTTCAAACATTCCTTCTCCACTAGGATGCTTCCATGCCATCCCTGCTGGAAGCCAAACAAAATCATCCTCGAATTTTTCACTTAATAAAATTTTATCCTCTGTAGGTATTCCAAAATGTTCACATACTATTTCCTCAGCTTCTATAGTTGGATTACCTTTCCAAAATGGATTTCTATCAGTTTTCTCTCTATTAAAAGTTGCTCTTATACGTTCTTTCCCAGTCATATTAATCCTCCTATAATGAATACATCTATTTCTTTATAGTATAGATTATACCCATATCCTTTTATATAGAAAAAATTAATGTATTGTTAAACAAAATTCAGATTGAATACATTTTAACTATTGACTTATAATTTCAAACATCCTATACTTTTTCTATGATAATAATAAAATAAAAGAGGTGAGTAACTTGGATAAAACGATAAGTCATACCAAAATACTTAATCAAGTATTTGAGAATGTTAAACCTAATTTTATAAATGGTGGTTATACTGTATGTAATCATTCATGGATTAGTAATAATCATTTATTTGAGTATGATAGTATTGGAATAGTGTTAGACGGAAGTATATGGTTGAAATATGATAATATAGATTTTGTTGTAAATAAAGGTGAGTTATATTATTTTCCAGGAAATACTATACAATCTTTTAAAATACATGATTGCAAAAAAGCCATTAAGTATTGGTGTCATTTCACTGCACATATTGGTGAAAACTCTTTATTTGATATTGTTGACTATCCTACTAAGATTAAATGTAAAGACATGCATAAAGTTATTAACATCTTCAATGAAATGCTTAAAACTTATCATAAAGAATATATAGGAAACTCTTTTTATTATAATTCCAAATTGTATGAGCTATTACACGAATATATATATACTGCTAGTAATAGTATCAGCTTAAGGAAAAATCAACTTTCTCAAGATATGTATACCATCAACGAATATATCGAAAAGCATATCAGCAAAAACATATCTGTTAGAGAATTAGCTGATCTAGCAGGTTTTAGCAATAATTATTTTATTGAAATATTCAAGAAATATTTTAACATGACTCCTCTTCAATATATAATCAATAAAAAAATAACTTTGGCGAAATCGTTATTAACCTGTACAGATATGTCAATAAAAGAAATAAGTATACATCTGGGTTTTTCAAGTCAAAATTATTTTTCTGAGATATTTAAAGTACAGACTAATTTTTCACCATCTCTTTATAGGAAATTACAGATATAAAAAGAAAAGTGCTGTCTCACAATATATTTTATCAATGATCCGTAAGATGTACTCTGTTTAGGTATCTTACGGATGCTGATTATTATATATGTGAAACAGCACCTTTTATTATTTCTCTATCTATTAGATTTCAATAGTATCAATTTTTAGTCCTAATTCATTTAACTGTTTATCATCAACAGTACCTGGAGCTTCTGTCATTGGACAAGATGCATCTTTTACTTTAGGGAAAGCTATTACGTCTCTAATACTATCAGAATGTGTCATAAGCATTACGATTCTATCTAATCCATAAGCTAATCCGCCATGTGGTGGTACACCGTATTTGAATGCATTCAATAAGAAACCAAATCTATCATAAGCGTCTTCTTTACTAAATCCAAGTGCTGCAAACATTTTCTCTTGAATATCTTTTTGATGAATTCTTATACTACCTCCACCAAGTTCACATCCATTAAGAACCATATCATATGCAATAGCTCTAACTCTACCAGGATCAGATTCTAGATACTGTAAATCTTCTTCCATAGGCATTGTGAATGGATGATGCATAGCAGTATATCTTTTATGTTCTTTATTCCATTCAAGTAATGGGAATTCAGTAACCCAAACAAATTTGAACACTGAATTATCAAGAAGCTCAAGTCTTCTACCAATTTCAAGTCTTAAGTTTCCAAGAGTGCTATATACCACATCATTGGAATCCGCACAGAATAATAATAAGTCTCCTGGTTTACCATTCATAGCTTTTACCATATTCTCTACTTCTTCATCTGTTAAGAATTTAGTTATGGCTGATTTGTAAGTTCCATCTTCATTAATAACAATCCATGCCATTCCTTTAGCACCGTATGTCTTAGCTATTTCTCCTAATGCATCAATTTGTCTTCTTGGAAGATTACCTAATCCTTCTGCATTAATACCTCTAACACTTCCGCCGTTTGCTACAGTTGCTGAGAACACTTTGAAACCGCAATCTTTTACTATACTGGATAAATCGACTAATTCAATACCGAATCTTAGATCTGGTTTATCAGAACCAAATCTATCCATAGCTTCTTGATAAGTTAACCTTTGGATTGGTATTTCAATATCAATATCCATTACTTCCTTAAATAGCTTTTGCATTAGTTTTTCATTAATATTTATGATTTTTTCTTGGTCGACAAATGATAATTCCATATCAATTTGTGTAAATTCTGGTTGTCTATCAGCTCTAAGGTCTTCATCTCTGAAGCATTTAACTATTTGGAAATATCTATCATAACCTGATAACATCAATAATTGTTTGAAAATCTGTGGTGATTGAGGTAATGCATAAAAATTACCTGGATGAACCCTACTTGGTACTAGATAATCTCTAGCTCCTTCTGGAGTACTCTTAGTAAGCATTGGTGTTTCAATCTCAAGGAAATCTTCATTACTTAGAAAATCTCTTGTAATCATAGCTACTTTATGTCTCATGATAAGATTTCTTTGTAAATCAGGTCTTCTAAGATCTAAGTAACGATATTTTAATCTTAAATCTTCTTTTACATTACTATTCTCTTCAATTTGGAAAGGTGGTGTCTCAGCTTCTGATAATATCCTAAGTGAATGAGCTCTAACTTCTATTTCTCCAGTTTTAAGATTAGGATTAATAGTTTCATCAGATCTACTTTCAATAATACCTTCTACAGCAATTACAAATTCACTTCTGAGCTTTTCAGCCTTTGCAAATCCTTCGTCTCCAATACTGCTTGCATCAAAAACTATTTGAAGTAATCCAGTTTTATCTCTAAGGTCGATGAATATAACACCGCCTAAATCTCTTCTTTTTTGAACCCATCCCATTACAGTCACTTTATCATCAATATTCTTAGCACTTACCTCTGTACATTTATTCGTTCGCTTCAATCCTTGCATTGATTCACTCATATTGTTACCTCCTAGTCTAATAATATTTCATTATTAATTTATTTTATACCTAAACATCTTATTTATTAGATACATTGTTAATATTATTTTTCATGAATTTAACTATTTCTTCGATATTCAAATCAGTCTGTTCTCTTGTTTCCATATTTTTAAGTCTTACAGAATTCTCTTCTAATTCATTATCACCTATTATAGCTGAAAATCTGGAGCCAATTTTATTGGCATATTTCATTTGGGCTTTTACACTTCTAGACATTAAATCTGTCTCTGCAGATATATTATTATTTCTTAGCTCATTAACAAGTGCAAAAGTTGTTTTCTTGGCATTTTCTCCTACGTATCCTAAATAGATATCACGAATAGGTTTATCTTCTTTAGAACCACCCATAGCTTCCATAGTCATAATTAATCTCTCTATTCCTGCACCGAATCCAACTGCTGGAGTAGATGTACCACCACATTCTTCAATTAATTTATCATATCTTCCGCCGCCACATACAGTTCCTTGCGCACCTATATCGTTACATATGAATTCAAATACTGTTCTAGTATAATAATCCAATCCTCTAACAATCCATGGATCAACTACATAATCAATTTCCATAGAATCTAATAAACTAAGTAGTTCTTCAAAGTGTTCCTTACATTCAGCACCAAGTTCATCTTTTGCAAGAGGTGCATTTGTTAACACTGCTTGACATTTTTCATTCTTGCAATCCAGAATTCTTAATGGATTCTTCTCATATCTTTCTAAACAAGTCGGACATAATGAATCTATATTTTTACTTAAGAATTCTTTTAATGTGTTATTATATTTTTTTCTGCATTCTGGTCCACCTAAGCTGTTAATGTGAAGTTCTACATTAGTTATTCCAAGATTTTTCAACATATTAGCAGCAAGAGAAATAACTTCTGCATCTGCTGATGGCTTATCCGAGCCAAAAAGTTCCACACCAAACTGGTGAAACTGACGATATCTTCCAGCTTGAGGTCTTTCATATCTAAAGGCAGGTGTTATATAAAATAGCTTAGTAGGCTGTGCATCAGCATACATCTTTCTCTCTAGATATGCCCTAACTACACCAGCTGTTCCTTCTGGCTTGAGTGTAATATTTCTATCACCCTTATCAGTGAAGCTATACATTTCTTTTTGAACAATATCAGTAGTTTCTCCAACACCTCTTTGAAAAAGTTCTGTATGCTCGAATATTGGAGTCCTTATTTCATTAAAACCAAAATTAGCACATATATCATTAACCGTATCTTCAAGCTTTTTCCATGTATTCATATAGCTACCATATATATCTTTCGTTCCTCTTGGTGCATTTGTCAACATTTAAAAACCTCCTTTGACATTACTTATTTTTATTTCAAATTATATTAATAATTCAAGTTATAGATTTCAAGAAAATGATAGTAAAACTTTTCATTATAATAAAAAAATCCCGTCACTGACTTAATAGTCAGGGACGAGATGTATATAATCATATTCATTCCGCGGTACCACCCTAATAGAAACCTTAGTTTCCACTCTTGAATCTGTTAACGGCGATTAACCGTATTCATTTACTTGAATCTATCTTTCAATGAATCACTTGGAGGTGTCTTTCAACTATTGTCTATAAGAAACTTTGCAGCTAATGGTTTCTCTCTCTGTATAGGTGGTAATAATCTACTTTTCCTCGTCAACGATTTTACATAATTTTATAAAAATAGTTTCTTACAGTTTATTAGTTTATTCCTCATTTGTCAAGTACTATTTTATTTTTTCCTAAATTGTCCTTTTATAATTTTATTTTATTATTTTGTAATTAATCTTATTTATCATAATAAAGACCCGTTCTCAAATTCTCAATGTATTTTTCTAATTCTACTATATTTCCTTTGGATCGTTCTATTTCTTGTACTATAGCTGAACCTACTATGACACCATCTACATATCCTTCTAATTCTTTTATATCTTCTTTGGTTGAAACACCAAACCCTACTGCTATTGGCAGATTGGATTTTTTTTTGACATCTTGTAGATAAGTTCTAATATCTGTAAAAAAGTTAGATTTTCCTCCTGTTACCCCTAATGATGATACACAATATACAAAACCATTACATCCTTCGATAATTTTTTTTATTCTATCTTTTGATGTAGGTGCGACTAGAGGTATTAGACAAAGTTTTTCATAATCCATTATCTCTTCTAATTCATATCTTTCTTCAAGGGGTAAATCAGGTATTATTAATCCATCAACACCTATTTCTTCACATGCCTTAATGAACCTTTCCTTTCCATAAATAATGATAGTATTATAATATACTAAAAACAAAAGAGGGATCTCCGTATTTTTCCTGATATCTTTAACTAAATCCATAATTTTGTCGACAGTAACACCAGCATTTAATGCTCTCGCTCCAGCAGCTTGTATTGTAGGTCCATCAGCTAACGGATCAGAAAAAGGAATACCTAATTCAACAATATCTGTTCCCCCTTTTTCTAAAGCATAAACAAACTCTTCTGTTTTTTCGATACTAGGATCACCTGCTGTTATATATCCAATAAAAGCTTTTTTGTTTTTTAATTGTAGTTCCTCGAATTTCTTATTTATTCTATTCATCTATTATCAACTCCATAATTTTTATTAATTTATTTTTTTAATTTATATACTATATATATGAAACTTAATCATCTATACAATTTCAAAAAAACAATATATCTTCCTTTGTTCAATAAAACTTAATAATCGCTGACTCTATATCAATCATTTAATTTGAAATCTCTAAAATGGTCTGTACATCTTTATCTCCTCTACCAGATATATTAATGATAACAATCTCATCCTTATCCATATTAGGAACAACTTTAAGCGCATATGCAACTGCATGGGAGCTTTCTAGGGCTGGTATAATACCTTCAATTTCAGATAATAATCTAAATGCTTCAACTGCTTCTTTATCTGTAACTGCTTCGTATTTTGCTCTACCAGAATTATGTAGATATGAATGTTCTGGTCCAGTTCCAGGATAATCAAGCCCTGCTGATATAGAAAAAGCTGGTTTTATATTACCATCATCATCAGTCAATAGATATGTTTTCATACCATGTAGAACTCCGACTTTTCCCTCTGCACCATCTGATAGTACCGCTGCATGTTTGCCTGTATCAATACCCTCTCCTCCTGCTTCAACTCCTATCAGTGATACTTCCTTATCCTCTATAAAAGGATAGAATATACCTGCCGCATTGCTCCCTCCACCAACACATGCAATAACTGCATCTGGTAGCCTATTTTCTTTTTCTAATATCTGCTTTCTAGCTTCATCACCGATTATTCTCTGAAAATCTCTAACCATCGTTGGATATGGATGAGGACCTACTACTGAACCTATTACATAGAAAGTATCTTCAACCAACTTAACCCATTGTCTTATTGCTTCATTGGTAGCATCTTTCAATGTTCCTGTACCAGATACTACGGGTTGTACTTTGGCTCCTAACAACTCCATCTTGAAAACATTAAGTTTTTGCCTTCTTATATCTTCTTCTCCCATAAAAACTGTACATTCCATACCAAACAGTGCAGCACCTGTTGCAGTAGCCACACCATGTTGTCCAGCACCAGTTTCTGCTATGACCTTAGTCTTTCCCATCCTTTTTGCTAATAATAGTTGACCAATTACATTATTGATTTTATGTGCTCCCGTATGATTAAGGTCTTCTCTTTTTAGATAAACCTTAGCACCTCCAAAGTACTTAGTTAATCGTTTTGCATAATACAGAGGTGATTGTCTACCTACATAATCCTTTAGATAATACTTATACTCATTAATGAATTCTTCATCTTCTTTATATTTCTCATAAGCTTCTTCCAATTCTTTTAGAGGATACATTAATGTTTCTGGTACATATTGTCCTCCAAAGTCACCAAATTTTCTTTTCATTCTTTTTTCCTCCTGTACTTTTTTGACATATATATTTCCCTTTATTTGATAAATTGAATAGAATCAAATAATTCTTTTATCTTTTTTTCATCTTTTATAAGGTTAGTTTCTACACCTGAATTCATATCAATAACCTGAGGTTCTACTATTTCAATTGCTTGAACTATATTCTGGGGAGTTAAGCCTCCAGCTAATATAAGATGATTGCTCATAGAGATTTTCTTCACCAAATCCCAACTAAAAACCTTACCAGTACCACCACTTTTGCCTTTATGATAAGTATCTAATAAAATACCAGCTATATGGCTATATGAATCAATTATTTTTATGCTACTCTCATCTTTTACAGCAATACTCTTCCATACTTTACAATGTATCATTTCACAATATTCATCATCTTCATTTCCATGAAGCTGTACTATATCTAACTTACAAGATTGTACTATTTTATTTACATATTCTATATTTTCATTAACGAACACTCCTACAACCTTGATATCTTGTCTAATATGCTTTCTCATTTCTTTTACATCATTTTCTGTAACTTGTCTTTTACTCTTTGCAAATATAAATCCTATATAACAGACAGGGTACTTATTGATTATTTCTATCTCTTGAATGTTTTTTATTCCACATATCTTTATTTCAGGTATCATATAAGAGCCTCATCTCCTTTGCCATTTCACTTATGTTATTACTTCTCATGAAACTTTCACCAATCAGAACCCCATTTATATCAGCCTTTTTTAATTCTTTTATACAATCTAATCTGTCAATACCGCTTTCACTAATCACTAAACAATCTTTAGGTATATATTTTCTTAATTGCATAGTAGTTTTTATATCAGTTTTAAAAGTTTTTAAATCTCTATTGTTAATACCGATAATCTTTGCCCCTGCCTCTAATGCTATATTGATTTCTTCTATGGAATGAACTTCCACTAATGCATCCATAGATAATCCATGAACAATAGCTATAAATTCATTAAGCTTTTCTTTGTCTAATATGGAGACGATTAGTAATACACAGCTTGCACCTAGTAATTTGGCATTATATATTTGATTCTTGTCTATTATAAAATCTTTGCAGAGAGTTGGTATATCAACATTCTCACTCACCTCTCTAAGATAACTATCTTTACCTAGAAAATAATCTTCTTCTGTAAGTACCGAAATTGCATCAACTGAATCATTATATATGTTTGATAATGTTACAGGATCAAAATCTTCTTTAATCAAACCTTTTGATGGTGAAGCTTTTTTTATTTCTCCTATAATAGATAGGCCATCTTTTTTTATTGCATCGTAAAATGATGGTCTATCTTTTGTTTTACTGATTTTTTGTAATAATATATGTCCATTATATTTTTTTTCTATGATTCTCTTTTTCTTTAATCTAATAATATCTTCCAGATATATTCTCTCTCCCATTTCATTACCTCCACTAAATGCTATTTGAGTAACTAATAAATTCTTCTAATTTTGCCTTTGCTTTTTTTGAATCCAGTATGTTCCTTGCAATATTTATTCCTTGTTCAAGTGAATCTGCTTTACCAGCAACATAAATAGCAGCTCCTGCATTAAGTACTAATATATCTCGCTTAGGACCTTTTTCTCCGTCCAATAGTTTTCTAATTATCTCAGCATTTTCCTCTACCGTACCTCCTGTAATATCAACCAATTCAGCTTTATTAATTCCATACATCTGTGGATCAATTTCATAAGTCTTAATACATTTATCATTTAATTCTGTTACTTTGCTATTACATGTAATAGTCAATTCATCTAAACCATCTTTACCATGAACCACTAAGGCTCTTTTAACTCCTATATTACTTAACACATGTGCAATTTTATCTGTCATATTTTCATTGTAAACACCGACTATCTGTGCTTTTGCTCTTGCAGGATTGGCCAAAGGACCCAGTATATTAAATATTGTTCTAAAACCTAATTCCCTTCTAACAGGTGCAACATATTTCATTGTTTGATGATATTTTGGAGCAAATAGAAAGCATATACCAATATCCCTTACCATTGATTCTGATTGTTCAGGAGTAAGATTGATATTGATACCTAGTGTCTCTAGCACATCTGCACTTCCGCATTTACTAGATACAGAACGATTCCCATGTTTAACTACTGGGATTCCTGCTGCCGCTATTAATATTGATACAGCAGTTGAAATATTATATGTTGAGAAACCGTCTCCACCAGTCCCACATGTATCTACTGTATATAAATCATTAAGATTCATTGGAACTGATTTTCTTCTAAGAACTTTTGCACCACCAGTTATTTCTTGTATTGATTCACCTTTGATTGTCATAGCAGTTAAAAAACTAGCTATTAAACTTTCGCTGACTTTTCCTGTCATTATTTTCTCAATACAATCTATCATCTCTATCTCTGACAGGTCATTACCTGATCTTAATTTTTCAATAGCATCTCTAATCATATACAGCACTCCTTATCTATAAAATTTTTAATTAGTTTTTTTCCTTCATCTGTCATAATGGATTCAGGATGGAATTGTAATCCTACAATATCTAACTGCTTATGTTTAATTGCCATGATTTCCCCATCACTTGTGGTAGCTATGTTTTCTAAACATAGGGGCAAACTACCTTTTTCAATTGCTAATGAATGATATCTTGCAACTCTTAATGGATTTTTTACACCTATAAAAATATTTCTGTTATTATGATTAATCAAACTACTTTTTCCATGGTACAAGCTTTTAGCATGAGTAATATTACCACCGAATGCTTTACCAATACATTGATGTCCTAAGCATATCCCTAGTATTGGTATACTACTACTAATGTTTTTTATAATATCTAGGCAATTACCAGCATCATCTGGTGTGCCTGGCCCTGGCGAAATAATAACCTTATCAGGATTGAGTTCTAATATTTTTTCTGCTGTAATTTTATCATTTCTATACACTCTTATATCTTCTTCAAATTCACCAATATATTGATATAAGTTATATGTGAAAGAATCATAGTTATCAATAATTATTATCATTATGAAGTCCTCCTTCTAAAATAATATCAGCTGTTAATTGCTGTTATCAGACCTTTTACTTTATTCTCTGTCTCTTCATATTCTTTTGTTGCGTCAGAATCAGCTACTATACCTGCTCCTGCCTGTAAATACAATGTATCATCTTTAACTAACATAGTTCTTATTGCAATACACATATCCATATCACCATCAAATCCGAAATAGCCAATAGCTCCACCATATATGCCTCGTTTTTCGTTCTCCAATTCATCAATAATTTCCATAGCCCTAATTTTAGGTGCTCCAGATAAAGTTCCTGCTGGAAGGAAACTCATCAATACATCAAACATATCTTTATCTTCTCTTTTACTGCCACCAACTAATGATACTAAATGCATCACATGAGAATATTTCTGTACTTTCATAAAAGATTTTATTTCAACGGTGGATATTTTTGAGACTTTTCCCATATCATTTCTACCAAGGTCTACTAGCATAACATGTTCTGCTTTTTCTTTTTCATCATTCAGTAGATCTTCAGCCAATAGTTTATCTTCCTCATCAGTTGATCCTCTTCTTCTTGTTCCTGCTATAGGACAATTAAGTATTTTACCTTTTCTTAATTCAACTAGCATCTCAGGTGAACTACCTATAACATGGTAACTACCGAAATTAAAATAAAACATATATGGAGATGGATTGACTTGTCTAAGTTTTCTATAAAGTTCAAATGGATGTATATCACTTTTCCCACTCCACCTTCTTGAAAGAACCACTTGAAAAATATCACCTTCATAAATATATCTTTTAGCTCTTATAACAGCATCTTCGAACTCTTCCTGATCGTTATGACTGTGAAATATTACTTTACCTTTACTTTCAGTCATCTTTTCATTTAATATATTTTTCTGCAATTCATTATTTATATCAACTATCTTTTTGTTAGCTCTCATACTTGATTCTTTGTCCTCTTCTTCTAAAACAATAATATTTATCTTATTAAGAAAATGGTCATATGCAATTAGTTCTTTAACGAACATCATATGTAAATCTGGTAAATGCATTTTATCAACATTTTCTTTTGGTAGATATTCATATTGTCTTATTATGTCATATCCTACAGTTCCTACAGCTCCTCCTATGAATGGGATATTAGTCGTATTAATCAAATCATATTTTTCTATATATGACTTAACAGTATCAAGTGCTCTACCCTTCTCTTTTTTTTCTACACCATTTTCATAAATAACTATTTCATTTCCATAAGCTTTAATTATTAAAAAAGGGTTTATACATAAAAATGAATATCTTCCTTTTGGCAGTTCTTTACTTTCAAGGAGAAAACCTTGTTGATCTTTAACATATTTCTTAAATAATGTTATTGGCGTTTCTATATCTCCTGAAATTGTTTCCACATAAGGTACAAGTTTAATTTTATCCATTACACTACCTCCTTTTACTTCTTAATACAGAAAAAAACCACTTCGCCCCTATTGGGACGAAATGGTTTTTCGCTAATGCCACCCAACTATAGATTCAGTGATATAAATGTCTAATAGAGTCATAGACTTATAAAACAAAAAAACGGTACTATCGTCATGTTGAGACGAAAGACCGTTATACCACTCAATTCTATGTTATATTTCAGATACGGAATATTATCGATATCCTAACTCAATAACGGGAGTTCCCGGCATCAACTACTCAGTCTACAACCTTTCATTTAGCATCTCATGGAGCCATTCCTATCCTTCATCTATACCGTACCTCACACCTAACGACGGCTCGCTGTAATAAATTCAGAAAAGTACTCTTTCCAATCACAGAATTTATAAATATTTATCAGATTATAACACATATTAATCTATTTGTAAATATTATTTTTAGATTCATTAAAAAATTTTCTTTTCCTATCTATCATTTCATCAATACGATTAATATATTGTTCTACATTCTTAACATTCTCAATTCTTTCAATTCTATTTTCATGTTTATATACAACTTTAGAAGCTGCTCCTGCTCCAAGAGCGATTATAGATTGTGCCTCTTCCATAATCTCAATATTATATATGCATTCATTTCCTATAGAACAATAACCTACATTTTCATAATTACCAACCATATTTTTCTGTCTATACATATAATAAGGATTCAACCCTATTGATTTTGATTCATGATATACCATATCTATCATTTCTCTAATTGTCTTATCACTTGATAAATCATATTTATCAAGTGTCTCTTTTAATCTCGAAGCTCGTTTTACAGCCATTGTGTGAACAGTAAGGCTCTCAGGGTTTAACTTCTTAATCTGTTCCATTGTTTGTTTTACATCTAGAAAAGTTTCACCAGGAAGTCCAAGAATTAAATCCATATTAATATTGTCAAAACCTGCTTTTCTAGCCTTAGAATACGCTGAATATATATCTCGGACAGTATGACGTCTACCTATAATCTCTAACGTCTTGTCATTCATTGTCTGAGGATTAATTGAAATTCTAGTCACACCATATTCTTTTAATGCATTCAATTTTTCAGTATTAATAGTATCTGGTCTACCTGCTTCTACAGTAAATTCTTCCAATGATTCAACATTAAAATGCTTATTTATCATTCTCATAAATACCTCTAACTGCTGAGCATTTAGAGATGTAGGGGTACCTCCACCTACATATATTGTCTTGACCTTCTTACCTATTAACAATTCTTTTGAAACATATTGCATCTCCTTGTCTAGTGCATGCAAATAGTCCATAACATGAGATATCCATTTATCTATTGGATAGGACGTAAAAGAACAATATAAACATCTAGTTGGACAAAATGGTATCCCTAGATATATGTTGATTTCATTATCTTCATTAGTTTTTAATATCTTAATTTCATTTCTTGCAATTTCCATCATCAAATCAACTTTTAATGGTGAAATTTTATAATAATCTTCAAGATAATATCTTACTTTTTCTTCTTCATGACCATATTTTTCTATTAAATCAAATACTATCTTAGTAGGTCTTATGCCTGTTAAGATTCCCCAAGGTTGTTTTATGCCAGTTATTTTAGAAGCTACATTGTAAAGTAATATTTTCAGCAATTTTTTTGACTGTTTTCTTTTTTCTAAAGATTCACTGGGTAAATCTTTAATATAATTTTTATCAAAGGAAGATGTTTCTATGATTTTACCATTTTTATAATATATTGCTTTGAAATAATCCTCACATATTATTGTTTCAATGGTAACACCATCTGCTGTCACCTCTTCCACTATCTCATATTTTTCATCATGGAAAAATAGATTTAGAAGCATTTTGATTTCATATTCATAATCATGACCTTTTAGTAATAAATACATTTAATATCTCTACTCCTAATAAATAAATTATTAACACATATATATATTCGTTTTTTTCTCATAACCAATAGTTGTTTGAAAACCATGACCTGGATAAGCTCTTGTCTCTTCAGGTAGATTCATAAGTCTATTCTTAATATTATTAATCAATGCATTCTCTGGTCCATCATAAAAATCCGTTCTACCAATAGAACCAGCAAATAATGTATCTCCACAAAATAATATATCATTCTCACTATTGTAATAACACACACTTTCAGGTGAGTGACCTGGTACTACAATACAATCAAATTTCAATTCTCCAAATTCAAGAGTATCTTTATCTCCAACAATTTCGTCATTATCAACAGAAACAACTTTCCTCATAAGACTAAGAGATAAATTTCTGTTTGGATCTGCCATAATTTTCCCTTCTTCTTCGCTAGTAAATACAGGTACTCCAAACCTGTCTCTTATAGCATCTACCACGCCGATATGATCAAAGTGTCCATGTGTCACAAGAATTCCCATTAATATTAGATTATTTTCTTCTATAAATCTAATAATTCTATCTTCATCCCCCACTGGATCAATCACTACTGCATCTTTACTTTCTTCATCATAAACAACATAAACATTTGTTTGCAAAATACCTAACATCATTGTTTTAACTTTCATTATAAATCCTCCTCTTACAAAATGATAGCTAAGAACTATTAATCTTTTACTATCAATTTGACTTACACTATGCTAAAACACTTTATCACTATCTAAAAGTAAAGTTACAGGTCCATCATTTAATAGCTCTACCTTCATATCAGCTTGGAACATCCCTTGCTTGATACCATGATATTTTTCATTAGCTTTTTTTATGAATTCTTCAAATATAATCCTTGCTTTGTCTGGTTTAGCAGCTGATGAATAGCTAGGTCTACGTCCTTTTCTACAATCACCATATAAAGTAAAGTTAGGAACAATAATTATTTCACCTTCAATATCTCTAACAGATAAATTCATTTTATCATCTTCATCTTCAAATATTCGAAGGTTTATTATTTTATCAAGCATATAATCATATACTTTTGAATCATCTGTATCTAAGAATCCCACTAGTACTAATATTCCTGTACCAATTTCTCCTATTACTTTCCCCTCAACTTTTACAGATGCTTGTTTAACTCTCTGTATAATAACTCTCATAAAACTACTATCCTTTCTTCCATGTTAATAAATATATTACTGCTATTATTTTAGCTATTAGCTATTAGTTCTTATTATTTCCTCAACGCCTTCAATGCTATTTAATTTCTTAGTAAGTTTGTTGAGCTGATGCACACCATTAATATCCATAGTTACATTAAAGATAGATTTATCCCCTTTAATAGAACGAGCATTCAATGATTTTACAGGTATTCTTTCTTCTGTTAACACTTTTGATATATCAACTAATAATCCTACTCTATTTGAACTAATTATTTGAATTTCAACTTGATACAAACGACTGGACTCTTTTTCGTCTAAATTCTGCCATTCAGCTTCTATTAGCCTATGTCTTTCCAATTCTGATAAGTTAATAATATTACTACAATCCGTTCGATGTATAGATACACCTCTTCCTCTAGTAATAAATCCAATTATCTCATCTCCAGGTACAGGATTACAACACTTACTGAATCTGACAGCTAGATCTTCCACACCTTTTACTACAATACCACTTTTTGATTGTTTAGCAGTTGAAGTATTTAAATCAAATACTTCTTCAATCACTTCCGTATCCTTCTTAATAGTCTTTATTTTCTTATTGTATTCTTCATACAGCCTATTAACTATCTGCCCTTCTTTTAGTCCTCCATGACCAATAGCGGCACATACTGCATCCCAATCTTTAAAACCATATTTTCTTTTAACAACTTGTGTGAACTCAGGTTTAATTATATCGCTTAGAGGTATACTTTTTGCTTTGGTATATTTCTCTATCAACTCTTTACCTCTAACAATATTGTCTTCCTTGAATTCTTTTCTGAACCATTGATTAATTTTACTTTTAGCTTGTGAGCTTTTTATGATATTCAACCAATCTCTACTTGGTCCATGGGAATTCTGTGAAGTTACTATTTCAATTCTATCTCCATTTTTAATTTTATAATCAAATGTAACTATTTTACCGTTAACTCTAGCACCAACCATTTTATTTCCTACGGCACTATGGATATGATAAGCAAAATCAATAGGCGTTGATCCAGCTGGTAAATCTATCACATCACCAGAGGGTGTAAATGCATATACTTGGTCTGCAAAAACATCTAAATCCGATTTTAGAACATCTAGGAATTCTTTGTTATCAGACATGTCTCTCTGCCATTCAAGAATCTGTCTTAACCAATTTAATTTTTGTTCTTCACTCTGCTCCATAGATTCCGTTGTCTTACCTTCTTTATATTTCCAGTGAGCAGCAATACCATATTCAGCGGTTCTATGCATTTCATAGGTTCTGATCTGCATTTCAAACGGTTCACCTTCTGGACCAATTACAGTCGTATGCAAAGATTGATACATGTTAGGTTTCGGCATGGCGATATAATCTTTGAACCGTCCTGGTATTGGTTTATACATTTCGTGAATTACACCTAGAACTCCATAACAATCTTTTACAGATTCTACAACAGCTCTTACTGCAAATAGATCATATATCTGATCGATAGTTTTGTTTTGTCCAACCATTTTTTTATAAATACTAAAGAAGTGTTTTGGTCTTCCATCTACTTCTGCTTTTATACCAATCTTATCTATCTCACCTTTTATATCTACTACAATTTCATCAACAAAACTAATCCTATCATCTCTTTTTCTAGCAATTTTATCTACTAGGTCATAATAAGCATCTGGATTAAGGTATCTGAAAGATAGATCTTCTAATTCAATTTTAAATTTTGAAATACCTAATCTATGTGCCAATGGCGCATAGATATCTAATGTTTCCTTAGCAATCTTTTTTTGTTTCTCTTCTGACTTATATTTTAGAGTACGCATATTATGAAGTCTATCTGCCAACTTTATAAGTATTACACGTATATCTTTTGACATAGCCAAAAACATTTTTCTATAGTTCTCTGCTTGAATTTCTTCTTTATCGGTAGAATATGGAATTTTTTCAAGCTTAGTTACTCCATCAACCAATAGAGCTACTTCTCTACTGAATTCATTTGTAATATATTCTATTGTGTATTCTGTATCTTCTACAACATCATGAAGTATACCCGCCATGATTGATTCTTTATCAAGTTCTAATTCAGCTAACAAATGAGCAACTGCTAAGGGATGAATTATGTAAGGTTCCCCTGATTTTCTTAGTTGTCTTTCATGAGCTGTCTTAGCAAGTTGATATGCTTTTTGAATCATTGAAAAATCTTCTGATGGATGGTATCTTCTTATTACTTCTAATAAATCCATATAAATTTTATCAGGCATCTTATCACCGCTTCTATTTACATTTTATTTAGCATTTCTTGTTTTTTAAACTGAATTATTGATGAATCTAATATATCTATATATTATAGTTTTTTTTCTTACAAAATGCAAGAATTATTGCACTCTAAACTTTAATCTATTAACCATACTTATATACAAGATAATATATATTATTATTTAATATGTATTATACGTTATTAATTAGTTAAATGTTCTATATAATAAAAATAAGACCTTTACT